>CAYWHQ010000028.1:0-13497 GCA_964457665.1 uncultured Prolixibacteraceae bacterium
AACCGTCTCATTTTCAATAAGCACATCAATTCTAATATTCCCTTCAGTATTTTTATAAAGAATAATTTCACCTGTATTCATAGCATTGATAATCAAATTCTCAACTTCTTGTTATAACTCAAATGTAGGAGAATTTGTCAGGAAAATAAGGGATGTTGACACTCTCTCCTCATGATACCTCCAACAATCCTGAACAATCAGATCAGTCTTGGCGTATAGCTGGGTACATCGATTCCCAGGTTATATTCAAAAATGTAGCTCTTACGGACCTCCAGCCTGACATCGATCACATCTTCATCAGTCCACAGCCTCGGATCTCCGAAATCAACACCCCCTTTTTCGAACAGATACAGATGGTAATTTCGCCAGTTATAAAAGATCAGCTGAATGTAATTATGGAGTTCGAACAAGGTTGTCGAACTATCTGTAAGTAATCTTCTCCAGATCAAAGGTTCGATCTCATTCATTGAGATGTGAAGGATAAACAATCTTTTCGGGATATCTGATTTCATGATACGAAGATACAATATTAAACCTGTTCTTTGACAAGATTGACAAGGCCCCAGCAGTCGCATTGTTCTTTGGTGGAATGTTCAAAATAGTCCTGTACATGTCGTAACGGGATGACCGGGCAATGGCCGCTGCTTACAGCGAATTTTTGGTATACTGCAAAGGCCAGGCCATCTGATTTTCGGTGATCATCCGGGTGTGCAGGTCCGGATCGCAAAACGGACAGGTGGGGATGGTTACTCTGTTCCCATAAACATTGATATAGGGAGAATTATCCTTGATGACATCGATGACCCCGCGCAACAATGCCAGTTTGTAGGTGGTTGACTTGCTGTCGTGATCGATAATCGTATTGATATTCCGGAATATCTCGGTATTCATGGGATGAAGGACAATGGATGTTCAAATTACGGGAATTCCAATCAATTTCAGATAGTTCGAAAAGCCGTTGATGTAATTGCGGAAGTTGATCCCCACGTTCTTCGGATCCTGCTTCAGCCGGGAGAGATCATACTTCGACGTGTTGAAGAACTCCTCCCCGATGAGGCGACTGTCATGGAGATATGCTCTCCCCGACCACCCTGTACACCACCCACGAATATTGCCTGGTGATCCGTTGTTGCTTCACCAGCTTCAGCTCGACGGAGTGGTCCATGAAAGGAAAGATATGGTAGGCGCCGGGACCTACCACCACCGGGTGGATCAGCAAACTGATATCAGTAACCAGTCGTTGGTTTAACAACAGGTTGCCCAAGATACTGCCAGTATCTGCCAGCACGGTTTCAATCCCATAGCGCCGTAAAAGCAGCTCAAGGGTAAATCGAAGGTTTACGCGGTTTGTACCCGCCAGGTAGTGGTCGTATCCGCGTTCCTCGAGATAGTCGAAATACGATGCGGGTGTTGACTCCGACACCATCACCACCACATCACGGCAATACCCCGACTGCCTGCAGGCATGCAGCAATCCGAGCAGACTGCCCCGTGTATCGGGCACCACCCACAGCGGCAGTTGGTCGCGGCCCGCGGGCTTCCGGAAATCAGCCGGGGTCTCCGCTGGAAATCCATTTCCGAAGAGTTCAATGCCTGACCTTACCGTGTTGGACCCCACCAGATGGGCCCCGGCGAAAAAGGATCCGGCAAGGCGGTAATGCAACTCCAGGCTGGGTTCAAAACCGGTTAGCGAGCCGTCGATGCTGACCGAGTTGTGGAGAATGAGACGGGGAAGTTCTGTCATAACATGCCATTGCATTAGAAATTATATCCGACGGTTTCGATCTCCAGTATGGCATCCAGATGGGCCCGGGCGATCTTCTGCCGCCATTCGGCCGACATCAGTTTCTCGCACTCCTGCCGGTTGCTGTAGAAACCGTTCTCGGTCAGCACTGCAGGCATCCGGGTATATTTCAGCACAAAAAAGTTGGCCTCCTTCACCCCGCGGTCGCGCCAGCCGGTTGCAGTGACCAGATGACTCTGGAAAACCTTTGCCAGCCGCTCCGACCGGGAATAAAACCGGTAACAGAAGGTCTCAATGCCCGAAGCCGAACTCCAGCTGTCGCCCGCCGCGTTGGCATGCACCGAAAGGTATAGCTTGGTTTTCGGACTGGTCAGGACATTGGCGCGCTCCACCCTCGCCGAAAGGGGGATGTCGCCTTCATTCTCAGGTACCAGCAGATGGTACTCCAGCTCCCGGACATCCATTTCGGCCATGAGCCGCTTCACGACGTCGCGGTTAAATTCATACTCCAGCAGTTGCCGGCCGTCGGCCATCTTCGGCGAACGCTTACCGGGTGTCGCCCGGCCGTGGCCGTTGTCGAGGATCCAGAGAAATTTTGAAGACATAGAGGGGATTTTAGAATTTACAATTTACAAAGTACGATTTACAAAGTAATATTTACGTAGTTATATATTTTGATTATTTGGCGCCGGCTTTTTTCAGGAGATTGAAGGCGTAGCCGACCTGTACCTGCAGATAATTCTGTAAAACCGGCCGCAGAAAGCATAATGATTGTATGTTGATTGATTCATCGTTTGACTCTTGTTAAAGTTTAATTACTTTACCTTTTCCTGTGATATTCGACTGCACCGTAATGCTGTCGCCCTGATATTAAGAGAGGAGGCATTATGTATCTCGCAGTCAGGAAATGCCCTGGGCAGGGGGTCGTGCTGCTCAACGACCACCCTCGACACTCCGAAGGAGGAAAGGTAGCTGATTTCAGGCACTTTTACGGTTATTTGGATGGGATCATACTTGCGGATGATATTATTCTCCTTTAACCGTATGGTCAGAATCCCTCCTTCAACCTTGTATTCGATTAGACGGTGGATGGATTCTTCTGCCCTCACTACCGCATCATAGGCATTTACCGTGTCGTTGACCACCACTTTGCTGATAATCTTTATTTCGAGGGTACAATCGAGGAACACCGACACCCCATTATAGGATGGTAAGGATATGATCCGGGTCTCCATTTCACCTTTACCATAGGTCTTCTCGCATGAGGAGAAAAACCCGGCCAAAACAACTAATAAAAAAAATCTATACTTCATATAACAAGTATTATAATACGACTATATAATTCTCAATTCTCAATTCTCAATTTTATTCCTTCGTCGCCTTCTTCATCAGGCTGAGCCGTTTCAGGATGTCGAACCAGAAAGGCGCACCCATCGAGACGGCGGCGGCGGTGATCAGGATTCCGGCGATTTTTAGCAGGATTCCGATGATCAGGTTCCAGATATCGGGGGTAAATGCCGGAAGATTGTCGCCGTTCCAGCCGAGCGGGATACCCAGGTCAACCAGGATGTTATAGGATTGCACGATTTGGCGCACCTGTTCCTTCGCCGCTTCGGCCGGGCTATCCGCTGTGCCCGCAGGCCGGATCGCCAGGGTATCGGGAACGAGCTGTGAAGTTCGTTCGTATTGCAGCAACACCCCTTTTGAATCCTGAAGGACGATCTTTCCGGTGGCGGTGTCCTGTTCGATACGTTGTGCTGCTGTAGTGGCGAAGGTGGCGAGTTTTTCCGCCCGTTCCCTGTTATTCCATAGGTTGAGCGTGATGTCGATGGTATCGATGTTAAGCGTGGCTGTGATGACCAGGGCAAAGAACATGGAGAGGATCCGGGCATACCGACGGAACCAGCCGGTGATGCGGTCCATCGCGTTGTCGTAAATCTGTCCGATCTCCTGTTTGAGCTTGTCGAGATTCATCTCAGGCTGGCTCATCAGCGCCTGGAGGATGGTAAAAAGCTCTCCTTTTTCCGGTTTTGATGTTATGGCGGCCCTGATCGTATCCAGGTCCATCTTCCCCTTTCCCAGCACACAAAGCAGGGCGTCAATGAAGGTCCTGGTCGGGATCAACGCGGGAAATACCTTCGGGGCCTTCTGCAGCGACCTGATGAAGGGTGATTCCTTCACCTGGCCGGCGACCTGTTTCCACTCCTTGTCGAAAAAGAGATTCTCGATGGCCCGCTTCAGAAATTTTGACCGGGTCCGCAGCAGGGTGAAAAATATTTCGTTGATAGCTGTGACAATCAAAGCGATCACCAGATAAATAAAGACCAGGGTAATGGCAATGTTCAGGATCAGGGTAGTGGTCATGGTGATTTGAATATCGGAAACAATACTTTTTCAGAACAATTCCATAATAAATTAGGAGATTATCCATGAAAGAATCGTGCCAGAATTCTTACAATCTGTATATCTGCCATTTACAATTTTTGCAGATTATGTGTGTGTCTAATTATTGGACAAAATGGTGTAAAATATTTAGCTACTGTAAAGAAAATTCACAGCACCTGCTTTATTTACGGTTTTCCGGTCTCAATTTTCAATTTTCAATTCCCTTCCATTCCCATATTTCATATTTTTACGAAAAAAAAGGTGATGTTGCGCGACCGGGAACAGATAACGGAGGCCGGGATACTCAGGCATCAGATCAGGACAGCGCTGGCCCAGCAAAAGCTACTTTCGGAGATCTCCTTCGACCTGACGCGGATCGATCTGCATTTCGGGGAGAAGATAAACCAAACCTTGCGCAAGCTCGGAGAATTCCTTAATGTTAGCAGGATTTATATCTTCGAAGACTCCCCCGGCAAGGAATCCACCTCCAACACTTTTGAATGGTGCAATGAAGGGATTGAACCTATGATCGAGATCCTGCAGGATATCCCCTACTCGATTATCCCTTCCTGGTGGGAGATTCTTGACCGTGACGGCAGAATTTTCTCCCGCGACATCCGGGAATTTCCCGAAGATATCCGGGCTATACTCGAACCACAGCATATCAAAGCCATTTTGGTCTATCCCCTGAGATTGGCCGGTAACAGACACGGGTTCATCGGATTCGACGAATGCGTGATGAACCGGAACTGGGAGGAGACCACCGTAGAGCTGCTCCGTACCATCTCCAATCTGTTATCCAATGAATTTGAGCGCCGGATGATCCATGCGGATCTGCTTCGGTCGAAAGAGGCTGCCGAGCAGGCCTCCAGGGCCAAGGAAGTGTTCCTGGCCAATATGAGCCACGAGATCCGCACACCACTCAACGTGATCATCGGGATGAGCAACCTTCTGGCCGGTACTTCGGTGGACGACAGGCAGCGTCATTACCTGCAGGCCATCCGTATCTCTGCTGACAACCTGCTGGTAATCATCAACGACATCCTGGATATCTCAAAGATCGAAGCCGGACGGCTGGAGCTCGAGTCGGTACCTTTCAGCCTGGAACAGGTGATCCACCAGGTGACCGGCTCCCAGGGCATCCATGCCGCCGAAAAGAACATCATCCTCGGTTATGACTATGACAGGCAGATCCCGCCTGTGATTGTGGGCGATCCTTTCCGGCTCACCCAGGTGCTTCTGAACCTGGTCAACAACGCCGTGAAATTTACCGACAAAGGCAATGTACGGGTGATCTGCAGGTTGGAGGAGGTGACGGAAACACACTGCAAAATACATTTTGCGGTAACCGACACCGGAGCCGGCATCAAACCGGAGATACTGGACAGGATCTTCGACAGTTTCCAGCAAGGGGATGTGTCGGTTTCCCGGAAACACGGCGGTACCGGACTCGGGCTCTCCATCACGCAGCAACTTATCTCCCTGTTCGGCGGCGAAATCCAGGTTTCCAGCCGTCCGGGCGAAGGTACCAGGTTCTATTTTGAACTGACCTTCCGGATAGGTGACAAACTCCCGGCTGAGCAGTCCTCCGATATCAGTGCGGAATTATGCCTTCTCCGCGGGAAACGCATCCTGCTTGTAGAAGACAACGAATTCAACCGGATGGTGGCAGTAAGCATCCTCGAACAGTGGAACCTCGTCACCGATATTGCCGTGAATGGCCGGGAGGCGCTCCAGAAACTTGAATCCGGCACCTACGACCTGATTTTAAT
Organism: uncultured Prolixibacteraceae bacterium; assembly: GCA_964457665.1. Taxonomy (GTDB): domain Bacteria; phylum Bacteroidota; class Bacteroidia; order Bacteroidales; family FEN-979; genus CAYWHQ01. The sequence continues at coordinate 5,902 of CAYWHQ010000028.1, forward strand.
GGATATCCAGATGCCCGTGATGGATGGGATCGAAGCCACCATAAGCATTCGCAGGGATCTTAAACTGGAAACCCCAATCATTGCGCTCACGGCGCATGCCCTGAAATCAGAAAAAGAGAAGTATCTCCGCAAAGGGATGAACGGATACATTTCCAAACCCTTCGAACCCCGAACCCTCCTGCATGCCATCTGCACGCTGATCGGCGGAAATACGCTGGAGGAAAAACCCGGACCCTTGCCTGTGTCCCTCGAACCCAGCCCCCCTGCCCCTCCTCCCGAAAAAGGTCTCTACGACCTTCACAGCCTGAAAGAAATCGCCGATGGCAATCCGGCTTTCGAACAAAAGATGATCTCCATCTTCGTGGAACAGACCAGCGAATCGCTTCAGGAACTCCGTCCGGCCATTGACCAACACGATTATATGCGCATCAGGGAGATCATCCATCACATCAAACCCTCAGTCAGCCTGATGGGAATCAGCTTTCTGGAGCGGGATATCGCCCGCATCCTCGAATACCCTTCCATGAATCCCGATCCGGCAGGAATAACTGACATGGCGAACCGGGTCGCTACCACCCTTTCGACCGTTATCATTCAATTACAAGAATTAATCAGACGATCATGATCACTCAGGACACCCAACGCCTGATCATCGACACTGCCATCGACGGGTTGGTACTGTTCAATGAAGAAGGGCTTGTCGCCGATATGAACAGGACGGCAAAACAGATCTTCGGGTGGGAACTCGGCGAGGTAAAGGGCCGCTCGTTCCACGATTTTATTCTCTTCGACGATTCACTGGAAGAATTCCTGAAGATGATCAGAGAATACCGGCGTGTGAAAGAGGTACCTATTCTCAAGCAGCGTATTGAACTGACGGGCATAAGGAAGTCGGGAGAAACATTCCCCTTTGAGGCAGCCATCACCCCGATCCCTACCCCGGACGGGCTGCTGGTCAGCGTGTTCCTCAGAGATCTCACCATCCAGAAATCCGAAGAATACCAGCTTGAATCTACAACTTCCCGGCTCAGTGCCCTCATCAGTCAGCTCCATACCGGAATATTGGTTGAGAATGAACACCGGAAGATCGTAATCATCAACCAGATCTTCTGCGATATGTTCGGTATCCCGGTCAAACCAGCCCTGCTCGTGGGAACCGACTGCTCACAGGCCGCCGAACAGTCGAAAGGACTCTTCGCTGATCCCGGAGCCTTTGTGTCCGAGGTCGCCCGGATTCTTGAAGAACGTCAACCCGTAATCGGGGCGGAACTTCATCTTGCCGACGGTAGAATTTTCGACCGCGATTACCTGCCTATCTTCTCCGGGAATAAGTTCATGGGGAACCTCTGGCAGTACCGCGATATCACCCGGCGTAAACGGGCAGAAGCCGAACTCAGGAGAGCCCGCGAGGAAGCCGAGGCCGCCACTACCGCCAAAAGTCATTTCCTGGCCAACATGAGCCATGAGATCCGCACCCCCCTCAATGCCATAACCGGGTTGACCCATCTGCTGGCAGGTACCGAACTTACAGAAGAACAGGCTAAATATGTCAGCGGACTCAGCAACTCCGCCGAAGCTTTGCTCTATATCGTTGACGATATCCTTGATTTCTCCCGGATCGAGGCAGGCGGAGTTACGCTCGAGGAGGGACCCTTCAATCTCCGGGAACTGTTACGAAAGCTTTTGATCTCCATGGAGATCAAAGCATCGGAGCGGAGAAATGTGATTGTCCGCAACATCGATCCGGCTATTCCTGACCAACTGATCGGCGACAGTCAGCGCATCAACCAGGTGCTGATGAACCTTATCAACAACGCCATTAAATTCACCAGCGGGGGCGCCATCACCATCACCTGCCGGCTGGAAGAATGCACGGCAGAAAGCTGCCACATCCACTTTAATATTACCGATACGGGGATTGGCATTGCCGAAGAACACCTGGAAAGGATCTTCCTGAGCTTCCAGCAGGAAGACCCCTCCACCACCCGCATTTATGGAGGAACAGGGCTTGGACTTGCCATAAGCCAGCAGCTCGTGAAGCTGATGGGTGGCACACTGGAAGTAAAAAGCGTCAAAAACCAGGGAAGCAGCTTTTTCTTTACGCTCTCTTTCCTTACCACAACCAGCGATGCAGATACTGCGACCAGGGAAGCCCCTGAGTCCGACATGAACCTCCTCCGTGGGATCAGGATTTTGCTGGTTGAGGACAACCAGTTTAATCAGTTCATTGCCAAGACCATCCTTGAAAAATCGGGCATTGAGGTCTCCCTGGCTGATAATGGCCGTGAAGCCATTGAAAAACTTTTTGTAAACGAATACGATATAGTGCTGATGGATCTCCAGATGCCGGTGATGGATGGCTTTGAAGCCACCCGGACGATCCGTTCCGGAATGAACCTCCAAATACCTGTCATCGCCCTGACCGCCAACGTGGTTAAAGGAGTGATCGACCAGTGCATGGCGGCAGGGTTTACCGACTATATCGGTAAACCTTTCGAGGTTGAAACTGTGCTCAGAAAGCTGTTGAAAGCATTGGGAAAAAACTGATCCTGCCGGTCATCTTCGTTTACTGCCAAAGAGCCCTCCCAGCAATCCCCGCACGAGTTGTCTGCCCAGCTCATTGCTGATGGTACGGGTGGCTGACCTTCCTGCGGTTCGCGCGAAATCACTGAAAAAGCCAGCAAGGGGATCTTCCGGCTGGCGGTTGACGGCCCGGCTCCGGGGAGCAGGCTCCATACCCTGAAGGTTGAAAAGCGGCGGTTCCGGTCCCTGTGTATGCTGGTAATCTGCACGTTTTCCAATCTTTGACCGGAGCACCTCAAAGGCTGACTCCCGGTCGACCGCCTGCTCATAGGTACCGTACACCAGGCTCCTTCGGACAAGTTGTTTCCTTTCATCAGGAGTCAAAGGGCCGATGCGGCTTTGAGGCGGAACGACAAAGGCGCGTTCGACGATGCCTGGGATTCCCTTTTCATCCAGAAATGATACCAGGGCCTCTCCCACGCCCAGTTCGGTGATCACCTGAGCTGTGTTAAGAGCCGGATTTGTACGGAAGGTCTCCGCAGCCGCCCTCACGGCTTTCTGGTCGCGCGGGGTGAACGCACGCAGAGCATGCTGCACACGGTTTCCAAGCTGCCCGAGAATCGTGTCAGGAACATCGAGCGGATTCTGGGTAATAAAGTAAACTCCCACCCCCCTGGAGCGGATCAGCCTGACCACCTGTTCGATCTTCTCCAACAGGACTGGCGGAGCGCCGTTGAACAAAAGGTGTGCCTCATCGAAAAAGAATACCAGCTTCGGTTTCTCCATATCGCCCTTTTCGGGAAGCTCCTCAAACAGCTCCGACAACATCCAGAGCAGAAAGGTGGAGTAAAGCCTGGGTGACAGCATCAGGCGGTCAGCCGCGAGAATATTTATGATCCCTCTCCCTTGCCCGTCGGTCTGCATCAGGTCGTCGATCTGCAGGGCCGGTTCTCCGAAAAACGCTTCAGCGCCCTCCTCCTCCAGAGCCAGCAAACCGCGCTGTATTGCGCCAATGCTGGCAGCAGAGATATTGCCGTAGGCGGTCGTGAATTGTGCCCGGTTCTGGCCGGTAAAATCCAGCAGCGCCCGGAGGTCCTTCAGGTCAAGCAGCAGCAGCCCGTGGTCGTCGGCAATCCGGAATACCAGATTAAGCACCCCGGCCTGTACATCATTCAGGTTCAGCATCCGCCCGAGCAGTAAAGGGCCAAGCTCACTGACCGTGGTACGCAACGGATGCCCCTGCACCCCGAAAATGTCCCAGTAACATACCGGAAAGCCCTTCGGCATGAAATCCCCCAACCCAAACTTTGTCACATTTTCAATTACCTTGCTCATCGTACCACCCGGCATCGCCGTTCCCGCCAGGTCACCCTTTACGTCGGCCATGAATACCGGTACTCCCAGATCACTGAAGGCTTCAGCCATCACCTGCAAGGAAACCGTCTTGCCGGTTCCCGTCGCCCCGGTGATCAGCCCGTGCCTGTTCATCATCGAAGGAACCCAGCCAATGTAACGCCAGGTTCCTTCTTTATCCGGCGTCACCGCCATCAACGGTCGTCCATCTGGATCCTTCATACTTTTTTTTCACAAAGATAACTGATCCTGATGTTATAGAAAACGAGCTGTGTCAGCCGAAGCTTCAGCAAAAGCAGGATACTATTGAATCCCCAGCTGATTCAAAATAAACTCATAATCCACAAGGGTATTTTCGATCCGTTGTTTGGTAGCCTGCCCGGAACCATGTCCCACATTGAAATCGATGAAGAGCAGCACCGGATTAAGCTGGCCGGGGTTGTTCTGCAGGGCCGCCGTGAATTTCTTCGCATGCAGGGGATCCACCCGGCTGTCGTTGGCTCCCGTACGCACCAACATGGTGGGTAGATTTACCCCGTAACGGATATTGTGATACGGCGAATAACGCAGGATGTTCCGGAAATCCTGCTCGTTGTCGGAGGAGCCGTACTCGGGAATCCAGTAACGCGCAATCAGGAACTTATGGAACCTGACCATATCGAGCAGCGGAACGGCGCAAAGTACCGCTTTGTAAAGGTCGGGACGCTGGGTTGCAACGGCTCCCATCAGCAGACCACCGTTGCTGCCACCGCGGGCCACGATTTTCGACGGATTAGTATATTTTTCACGGATCAGCCATTCGGCGCAGGAATTGAAATCATCGAAAGTGTTCTGTTTCTTCAGCAACATCCCGTCCTGATGCCATTTCTCGCCGTATTCATCGCCTCCGCGGATCCCGGGTTCGGCAACGATTACGCCCCGGTTGATCAGCGCGGCGTAACCACCGTAATATCCCGGGCTGATACCGATGTTGAAACCGCCATATCCGGTGAGCAACACCGGATTGCTGCCATCGGGTTTCATGTCCTTCCTGTAAACAAGGATCACCGGAACACGGGTGCCATCCTTCGATTCATAGAATTTTACCTCGCCGGTGATGTTTGTCATGTCGATGGGAAGTTCCCGGTAATAATAGAGTCGCCATTTGAAGTCGGAGGGAGAGGCGACAAACATCTTCCCGGGCGAGGTTAAGGTCGACATGAAAACATACACCGAATCCTCTTCCCGGTCGTACCAGAAGCTGCTGACATTCCCCACTTCCGGCAGTTCCACGGGGGCAATACGCTTGCCTGTGCCGTCGAACATCGTCAGCCGGCTCTGAATGTCCTTTTTGTCCTGGACGATCATACGGCCATCCTTCAGCACTTCAACATTCTCCAGTACGGTCTCTCCCTCGGGGATCAGCTCTTTCCATTGCTCGTATGCAGGATTTGACTTGTCGGCCACCAAAAACCTGAAGTTGGGGGCTTTATCGTTCGTAAGGATGTACAGTTTGTCGCCGATCGCGGAAGGATATGCGCGGTATTCCTTGCTTTCATAGATCTTCTGCCCCTCTCCGGCGGTGCCCGTTTTGCGGATGTAACAGGTATTCGAATAGAAATCGCTTTCGCCGTAGAAGGTGACGTCGCTGTAACGGTTATCGTAAATATACCAGGAGTTCTTGGCATCGCTGGTGGTTCCCAGGAAGGTGGCCGAGGATGCAGGCTCTCCAACCTTCCAGTACCAGGTCTTCAGGGGTCGCTGGGCATTGACGTCCTCCTGGCTGCGGATGGTGAAGTAGGCATGTTGCTGGTCTTTGGTCCACTGGTACCTGAAGGTGTTCTCCAGCGGGGGGAAGAGGATCTTTCCGTCGCGGGTGCTGATGATGTAGGTGGTGGAGATCTCGGCGCCGGACTTCTGAACACTCACGGCGGCACGTTCTCCATCGTAGGTATAGTTCACCGAGGTGGTGGCTGTTTTACCTGAGGTATCAAGCTTCACCGGATCCCAGATCAGGATTTTCTTCCCGTCGAGAATCGTGTAGAGAGAGGTTTGCTTGTCGCCCTTCTTTCTGATATTCTGAAATACCCGTTTGCCCTCTTTCTGAAGAGGTCCTTCATAATCCATATCCATGAAGGCGGTGATCTCCTCGCGCAGACCGGCGTGTTCGGTCTGGGTGGCTTTCAGGTAGGCCACCGTACTCTCGTGCTGGGCGCGCGTCCAGTCGATCGTGCGGGGATCGGTTTTATCTTCAAGCCACCGGTAATCGTCAGTCAGAACCATGCCGTGGAGGGTATCCTTCTCCGGGATCCTGGGGGTTAGGGGCGGATAAAAAGTTTGCTGGGCCATTCCGGCAGCCGGGACCAGGATCAGCAACAGGCGTAATAGTGTTCTCATTTCGTTGGGTTTTGAGTTTTATGCAGTAAAAATAGGAAGAATCAGAGTTTTTCGGGGAGTTTAACGGTAACCCCGTGCATTTTCTCGTTGAACGCGGCCCCTGAACGGAAAAAGCTGTATTTTCACAGTCTAAAGAATCCAATTTCTATGACAGAAAATATCCTGGGAGTTGGCTCCCGCATCCGGCACCCCCAGTTCGGGAAAGGCGTCGTTGTCCAGATCCGTTCCGACGCCTGGGAAATCACCTTCATCGACAGCGGTACACGGCAAATTGCACGTGATTATGAAGGTCTCGACATCATTGAGGCCGTGGAAACCCCTACCGACCTCACGACTTATGAAAAGATTGAAAAGAGCCTGATCAGGGTGCTCCGGCGATTCAGCGACATTCAGGAGACCGTGCAGATGGGTTCGAAATGGAATGGTGGAAAGCTGCTAATGGTGCCCGGGGAGGCTGGCCTGAAAGAGAAAGAGGTTCCGATGGATGCCTTTTTTCATAAGATCGTGATGGTACGCGACCGTCTCCGGGTCCTGGAACAGAAACTCAACGCCAGCAAACTGACCGACGACGAGAAGGTGGAGATGCAGCAATACATAACCCGTATCTATGGAAGTCTTACCACCTTCAATGTTCTTTTCAAAAACAAAGATGACTTTTTCACCGGTGAAAAAGGTGAGCGATAACTCCATTAGCCCTGACTTTAATTTTGATCACCTCCGATGCGATGCGTATTTCAGATATATAATTTTGAAATAATGAAAACAGCTGCAATAAAAAAAATCAAAGTCATACAGTTATCCATTCTGCTGATTGTCGTGAGCGCTTCCTGTGTGAAAAAGGAGACGGTTTACCAGCCGGTCGAAACGGCCGCCAGCCGCTATTATGTCCTGGACATCACGCAGGGTTTGCCGCGCCCGGGGCTTACCCTGTTGACTACAGAGTCCTTTCAGCAGACCACGGAGTACACCTGCGGTCCAGCCTCGGTCATCACGCTGCTGCGTTATTACGGCCGTAACGGCGACGAGATGCAGATCGCGGAGGAGATGGGAACAAGTTCAACCTGCGGAACCACGCCGGAGCAGATGACGGATTGGCTTAACACCAATGGATTCGATGCAAGCTGGAAAGAGGAGGGAACCCTCGAGCTGATCCGCGGGAACCTGGAAAAGAAGATCCCGGTACTGATTGAATGGAGCGATTGGGGCGGCCACTGGGTGGTGGCGATCGGTTACGATACCCGCAACACTTCCGATCCGATGGACGATGTGATCATTTTTGCCGACCCTTACGACCGTCACGACGACCATAAAGATGGTTACGACTGGTTCAATGCCCAGCGTTTC
>CAYWHQ010000029.1:0-13226 GCA_964457665.1 uncultured Prolixibacteraceae bacterium
ATACGACAACGAGGTCACTTCCCTGGAAATAGGGCTCGATCCCCATGCAGACGCCCTTAAGGTTCAAAAAGCCGTTGAACAAACCGCCGGCGAACAATTCAGGGTGAGGAACCGGTACCAGCAACAGGAGCTTCTATACCGGATCATGAAGTCGGAAAAATGGGCTATTTTCATGATACTCAGCTTTATCCTGCTTGTAGCTACCTTCAATATGGTCGGTTCACTCTCCATGCTGATCATTGAAAAAAAGAAGGACATTGCCATCCTTCACAGCCTGGGAGCAAACCTCGGTCTGATCCGCAGGATTTTCCTCACCGAGGGATTGCTGATCGCCTTCACGGGTGCACTGGCCGGTATGATACTCGGGGCACTGGTATGCTGGTTGCAGCAGCGCTTCGGAATCATCAGCCTCGGCGGTCCGGGAAGCACCTTCGTTGTCGATGCCTACCCGGTCGATATGCAGTTCCAGGACTTTGTGATGGTTTTTGCCACGGTCATGCTGATCGGATTCCTTTCCACCATTTACCCTGTATGGAATATCCGACGTATCAGGACGGCACCGGTCCATACCGAATGATCCGCTCCGGAGCAACCGAAGCCCCTTAACCATTGTCTTTACTGTTGAAAAAAAAGCATTAGACTTCCAGGATATTATCGTAGTTTTGTTACGTTATTCGATTCATCAAATGCATCGCTTCATGAAAAAAGTCATTACCCTGTTTTTCCCGGCACTCCTTTTCTTTCTGATCACCTTCCTTGCAGCAGCCGGTGAAATAAACCTCAACAACGGAAAAACGGGGGTCACCTTCCCCGGCTTTTCTTACCAGCAGTTGATGTTGAAAAGCACTGTAGCATCCCTTCAGTTCCGTGAGGTAGAAACGCCCTCCGGCACCTTCACCGAACTTTTTATTCCGGGTTACAGCTTTAGCAATACTGTGGGGGAACCCCGGCTTCCGGTTTTCCGGAAACTGATCGAGGTTCCCGTGGGCTCCACTTTTGACATTGTGATCCACCAGTCAAAATTCACTGATATTGACCTCGGGAACTATGGTGTGACCCACCCGGTTATCCCCGCCCAGGCTCCGCTGGCCAAAAACATCACCGACCCTCCCTTTGTTTATAACCAATTGATTTACCAGCAGAATGACTTTCTGGGGCTGCCCATTGTTGCCGCCGAACCTGTGGGGACTATGCGGTCCGTGCGGATGGCGAGGCTTACAGTCGCTCCTGTCCGTTATAACCCGGTAACCAACACCCTGAGGATTTACGAAGAGATCACCGCCACCCTATCCTTTCCCGGGGCCGACATCACCGCCACGATTAACCTCCGGAAAGAGCTTGCATCTCCCTGGTTTGAAAAAGCCTTTTCCCTTCTGCCAAACTACACTCCCCTTACCGACGAACTGATCACCACCGGCCCGCAGACCTATGTGATCGTTGCTCCGCCCAATTTCGCCACAACACTCCAACCCTTCATTCACTGGAAGACCCGTAAAGGATTTCGTATCATTGAAGCCTATACCGACAACCCGGCCGTCGGGAATACCACCACCTCCATCAAAGCCTATCTTGAAGGTCTTTACAACAGTCCTCCGGCCGGGTACGAAGCGCCGAGCTTCATCCTCTTTGCAGGTGACGTGGGTCAGGTTCCTGCCTGGACGACCGGCGGGCATCCTTCCGACCTCCGGTACTGCGAATATACCAACGACAATATCCCGGAGGTCTATTACGGACGGTTCCCGGCACAGACGACGGTACACCTTCAGGCGATGATCGACAAGACGGTGGAGTATGAAAAGTACACTTTCCCTTCCCCACTATTCCTGAACGAGGTGGTGATGATTGCCGGCGCCGATGCATCCCACCAGATGACCTGGGGCAACGGCCAGATCAACTACGGAACGACCTACTACTTCAATACCGCCCACAACATCCTTTCACATACCTACCTGCAGCCTGAACCCCCGGGAGCCAACTATTCCCTTCAGATCCGGACCAATGTTTCCGACGGGGTATCCTACGCCAACTATACCGCCCATGGCAGCGAGCAGGGCTGGTCGGACCCGGCCTTTGAGATCCAGCATATCGCGGCGCTCCAGAACGCCCATAAATACTGCCTTATGGTCGGTAACTGCTGCAAAACATCGAATTTCAGCGCCAACTGTTTCGCCGAAGAGGTACTCCGCGCCGCGAACAAAGCCGCACTCGGATATATCGGCTGTTCTGATTACTCCTACTGGGATGAGGATTTCTGGTGGGGATGTGGTTTCAAGGCCATCAGCGCCAATCCTGTGTACGATCCGCAGCATCTGGGGGCTTACGACGTCACTTTCCATGATATGGGCATCGGGATCGAGGACTGGTATGTGACCCAGGGGCAGATGTTCGTGGGCGGCAACATGGCGGTGGAAGAATCGAGCACCTCCATGAAGCAATATTACTGGGAAACATACTGCCTTATGGGCGATCCCTCCCTGATGATCTATTTTTCTGTGCCTCCCGTTCTCACCGCCACATATGAAAATCCTGTTCTTGTGGGCACCTGTACGCTTGAGGTCAACACCGAACCTTATGCCTATGTGGCCCTTTCACTGAATGATTCCACGCTGCTCGACGCACAATGTGCCGACTCAGGCGGACTGGCGAGCCTGGTATTCGACACCGTCAACAATCCATGTTATCTGCAGCTGGTGATTACCAAACAGAACCGCAAACCCCTGATCGACTCCATTCAGGTAATCCCTGCCACCGGACCATACCTGGTCTATGCCTCCTGTGCCGTGAACGACTCCGTGGGTGGCAACAACAATCATCTGGCCGATTTCAGCGAATCGATCACACTCGACATGACTGTCAACAACATCGGGATCATGACAGCCAATGCCATTTCCGCCACCCTGGTGACCACGGATACCAATGTGGTGGTGACCGACAATACCTGTGTTTTCGACAGCGTTCCCCCGGGCGGCAATGCCACCTGCACGGATGCCTTCGCCATGAACGTCGGCGATTTTGTGCAGGACCAGCACCGTGTGGCATGTACCCTGAATATGACCAACGGGACCGATGTCTGGACAAGCCGGTTCAATTTCGTTCTGAATGCACCGGTACTGGCAGTCGGCAATATCTCGGTCATCGACCCAGCTCCCGGCGGCAACAACAACGGGATACTCGACCCCGGAGAGACGGCACAGATCAGGATCGTTACCAACAACCAGGGACATGCCCTTAGCAACAACACATCCGCCTCCATCACGGTACTGCCCGGCTCCGCTCCCTGGGTCATGGTCACCAATCCCAACTGTTATCTCGGCAATCTGCCTGCCGGCGGTTTCAACCATGTCTATTATGATGTTGTGGTCAACGGGATCACCCCGGTTGGTACTGTCGTTACCTTCCATTACCTTGTCACGGGCGGCCAGTTAAGCCAGTACTCCGTGCAGAAAGAGATCCAGCTTACCATCGGACTTGTTCCGCAGATCCTGATGAGCAACAATCCGGTCACCACCTGTTTTGCCGACTATTACGATGCCGGCGGGCCCAATAACAATTACGGCAACAATGAAAACTTCACCATGACTTTCTACCCGGGAACAACCGGAGCGAAAGTGATGGCTGTTTTCGAGGAATTCAGTTTAGAACCGGAGCAGAACTGCAACTATGATAACCTGAAGGTATATAACGGAAGCAGTACCGCCTCCCCGCTGCTTGGAACCTGGTGCGGTACATCCATACCTGATACCATCAAATCCACTGCGTCTTCGGGAGCGCTTACCTTCCAGTTTCATTCCGACTATAATGAAACCTATCCCGGCTGGATCGCCACCGTACAATGTTACGGCGGCCCGCTCACGCTTCTGGCCAACGCTTTTCCTCCCTTCGTTTGTGAAGGAGGCAGCAGCCAGCTCGTTGCCGTACCATCGGGTGGCAACGGCAACTACACATATCTGTGGGAACCCGCAACCTATCTTGATGATCCGACGAGCCGCACCCCTGTCTCCACCCCATTGGAAAATATCACCTATACCGTTACCGTGAACGACGGTACGGGCTCCCTGACCAGCAATCCCATTCCCATTGAGGTCCGGGCTGTACCCGAAGCGCCGGTGATCACCGAAACCGGTGAATACCTTGAGTCCAGCTCCGCCTCCGGCAATCAATGGTACTTCAACGGATACATGATCCCGGGAGCTACCGGGCAAAGTTACACTCCGCATGCCTCGGGACCCTATTACTGTACCGTGACCGATCCCTCCACCGGGTGTGCCTCGGCTCCTTCCAATACCATCTACTTCGTGGTAGCCTCCGCGGGCGAAGAACCCGCCGCCCCTCACACCGTTCTGGTATACCCTAATCCCTTCTCCCGCACCCTCACGGTAGAATATACCCTTCCCGGCAACGGACCGGTAAAGATCAGTCTCTGCGACATCAGCGGCAAAGAGGTTGTCATTCTGCTCGACCGTCAAACCGAAGCGCCGGGCAGGCATACGCACACCTTCACGATGCAGCCGTTGCCCCCCGGATTCTGGTTTTGCCGCGTCATTACCAGCAGTTACACCGTCACCAAAAAAGTAATCTCCAACCAATAACACCCATATGAAAAAGACCCTGTTCTCCCTCTTTTTTCTGTTACTGTTCGTGACAGGTTTCTCTTCCGAATGGACCGGCATCACCTCCGGCGTACCCTCTCCGGCAACCACCCGGCTGGTCAGCTCCGGCTCCGGTAACTCCGTGGTCAGCTTCACCATTCCAGGTTTCTATCTCCATGAGGTGGCGACACCTGCCGGCAATGCATTCACGGTAAACCTCGGCGAAGGAACCCCGGTCATGCTCGCAGGGGCGCCCGACCTGCCAAAACTCGCAACATCGCTGGTGATTCCCGACAGGGGACAGATGGCCGTCAGGGTCATTGCATCAGCCTATACCGACTTTCCCGGACTGATGATCGCCCCTTCCAGGGGAAACATCTCCCGTCAGGACGATCCTTCGGCGATCCCCTATTCCTATGATCAGGGGATCTATTCCACCGATGGTTTTTACCCGGGAATGGAAACGGGTCTCAGGGAACCATATATTGTCAGGGATCTCCGCGGGCAGACGCTGCTCGTGTATCCGTTCCAGTATAATCCGGTGACGAAACTCCTGCGGGTTTACCATTCGATTACCGTTGAGGTCTACCAGATCCCGGGAACAGGATTAAACGAATTAAGCAGAAAAGGGGATGCGATCGCAATCCACCAGGACTTTCTGCAGGTCTACACCCGGCAGTTCCTGAATTTCGATCAGATCACCTATTCGCCGCTGGGTGATTACGGGAACCTCCTGGTCATCTGCCACGGTCCCTTCATGAGCACCATGGAGCCTTACGTGAAATGGAAAAACTCCATCGGTTACCGCACTGAGATGGTCAATGTATCGTCGATAGGCAACACCTCCGCTCAGATCAAAACCTATATCACGGATTATTACAATACATACGGACTAACTGCGGTCCTGCTCGTGGGCGATGCCGCGCAGATCCCCACCAACACCGGCAGCGGCCTCGGAGGACCCTCCGATAATGCCTACGGTTATATCGTTGGCAACGACCATTATTCCGATGTATTTATCGGCAGGTTCTCCGCCGAGAACACCGACCATGTTCAAACCCAGGTGTCAAGAACCATCAACTACGAAAAGAACCCACAGCTTCTTACCGACGACTGGTACACAACGGTCCTCGGCATCGCGAGCGATCAGGGTCCTGGCGACGACGGAGAATACGATTACCAGCATGTCAGGAACATGCAGACCGACTGTCTGGCTTACACCTACACCTGGAATCCCGAGCTTTTCGACGGATCGCAGGGCGGAAACGATCCCCCGGGCAATCCCACTCCACAGCAGGTGTCCACCGAGGTGAACAGCGGTACCGGCCTGATCCTTTACACGGGACATGGCAGTACCACTTCCTGGGGTACCTCCGGTTTCAGCAATGCCAACGTCAACCAGCTGACCAATATGGATAAACTTCCGTTCATCTGGTCGGTAGCCTGCGTCAACGGGAACTTCACGGGAACCACCTGCTTTGCCGAGGCCTGGCTGCGCGCCAGCCAGGGAGGTCAGCCCACCGGGGCGCTCGCATTCCTTGGTTCAACCATCAACCAGAGCTGGAATCCCCCGATGGAGGGACAGGACGAGATGGTCGACATCCTTACGGAGCACTATCCCGGTAACATTAAGCGCACTTTTGCCGGGCTTTCCATCAATGGTTGCATGAAGATGATTGATACATATGGCAACGACGGGCGAGATATGGCCGACACCTGGACAGTGTTCGGCGACCCAATGGTCATGGTGCGTACAGCTACTCCCCAGCCTCTCACTGTCACCCACCTCCCCACCGTCTTTGTAGGATCTACCTCCCTGGAGGTCGGATGTAATTACGACGGCGCACGCGCCACCGTATCGATCGCCGATACCATGCTGGCCTCGGGCGTGGTTGCCAATGGCACCGTGACACTTACATTTCCTGTCATTACAACACCCGGCGACACCCTTCATCTTGTGGTGACCGGATGGAACAAAATCCCCTATCTTGCCGATCTGCCCATCATCACACCCGAAGGACCCTATATCCTCTATGAGGGAAGCCTGGTCAACGACGCCACGGGCAACAACAACCATTCGGTTGACTACGGGGAGGAGATCTATCTCTCCACGACCATCCAGAACATCGGTGTCGATTCAACGGTCAGCCTCCTGGTCAATGTGTTTACAGCCGACGCTTATATCGATGATACCGATACGGCCGAGTTATATGGTATTGTGGCGCCGAACCAGTTCAAAACCGTGACCGACGGCTTCTATTTCCAGACTATGAATAATATTCCCGACGGTCATGAGATTCATTTCGAATTCCTCTCCACCGACGGCATCCAGTCATGGACGGACCACTTTACCCTGGTTGCCCATGCTCCGGTGCTTGCCATGACCTCCTGCCTGGTGAACGACTCCACCGGCAACAACAATGGTAAACTCGATCCGGGCGAGACTGTGTGGCTGAAAATCACCGTAGGCAACAGCGGATCGTCGGAAGCCTTCTCGGTGAATGGCAACCTTATCGCCATCAGCCCCTGGGTCAACGTGATTGAATCCACGAAAGACTTTGGCGACATATCACCCGGTGCTTCTCTCATGCATACTTACAAGATCATGGTTGATGCCAACGCACCCGAAGGGCAGTATGCCCCATTCATCTTTGAGATTTCCGCCGAGCGCGATCAGCTGGTTGTTTCCACCTTTAACCTCATCGTCGGGAACATCCCGGTACTGGTCGTCAATCTTGATGGCAACAACAACTCCGCCCCGGCGATGCTGCAGGCCATCCAGGATCTCGGAATCCCCTGTGAAAACTCCACGACCATCCCACAAGAGACCGATGGTTACACCGCCATCTTTGTCTCACTGGGTGTATACCCTGATAAACACGTGCTTTCGGGGGCAGAGGGACATCGACTGGCCACCTATGTGAATAATGGTGGCCGGCTTTACATGGAAGGCGGCGACACCTGGTACAGCGATCCGCAAACTGCCGTCCATCCCAAATTCAATATCATGGGTTACCACGACGGACAGGGTGACATTACCGTCATCCAGGGCCAGAGCGGCACCTTCACCAACGGGATGAACTTCACCTACAACGGAGACAATGCCTTCATCGACAGGATCACTTTCAACACGACTGCATTCAATATTTTCAAGAATCAGACGCCCTCCTACTTCAATGCCACTGCCTATGACGGTGGAGGATACAAAACCATCGGCTCATCCTTCGAGTTTGGAGGTCTGGTGGATGGAACCTATCCCTCACAAAAAGAGAAACTGATGCAGGAGTACCTGAATTTCTTCGGGATACAGCCCCCTGCCCTCATGGCCGTGTTTGCCGGTTATCCGACCAACCTGAAGCCCGGAGAGTCGGTCGACTTCATGGATTTCTCCACGGGCAATGTCGAGAGCTGGCACTGGAGCTTTCCTGGTGGAATACCTGGCACATCAACGGAAGAAAATCCGGTGGTGACCTATCCTCAGGAAGGGGTTTACGACGTACAGCTGATCGTTTCGAACGCCAGCGGTTCCGACACGCTGCTTCGTGAAGACTATATCACTGTTGATTTTGCCACGGGTATTCCCACTCCTTCCGGGAACCTGCAGTGCACGGTCATCCCCAATCCCAATGACGGAAGGTTCGTTATTGCCCTCCGCAATACCGTCAACCGGAGCATGGATCTGACGCTTTATGACTTCACGGGAAAGCCGGTTTACCGCCGCCACCTTGTCAGCGTGAACGAAACCGAAACGGTATCAATCGATCTTCCCGGACTCCCGCAGGGGATCTATCTGATCATCGTCAACGACGGGAACGAACAGGTGGTAAGAAGGGTGGTTGTAAGTCGTTAGAGACCAAGACTGATTTTTCCGGCCTGGAGGATCGTACGCGTGGCACTGTCGCTCACAAAAGCGACCACGGAAAGGTTCTTTTGCTTCCAGGCTGGATCAGGTGTAAGAAAATAGGTACACGAATAGGTTCCTGCAGCAGGGTTGCGGGTGAATATGATGCCTTTATCGCCTGTAAGCGTTTTACGAAGCATACCCATGTGCACATAGTTGTCGATGTCCTTCCCGTTGTTGATATTGGGATCATTGTTCTTTTGCGGCGATACGATGCTGTCTTCGGTAACACAAACATTCATTGCCCAGGCGCCGGTTTTAGCCGTGAGAAAAGTTGTAGCTATCCTGATCTCCACTGCCGAGGGTCCGTCTCCCGGCATAGCATTGATGGAGATATGAGCCTCCTTGGTTTTCTGGAATTCGTTCTGCACCGTGGAACTCCAGTTGGCACAAATAATTGCCTTTGAAGCATTCACCGTTACACGGTTGACCATCCCCATGGGTGTGGCGATCAGTCCGAAGTCGTTGAACCAGGCCGTACCCTCCGGAGTCCGGTAATCGGCCGTGTATAATCCGGAAGCGTCAGGTTGAGCATAATATCCTGCATGCACTGCCATCACCACTACCTTATGCTTGTATTGGTTCTCGAGCGCATGAGCGGTAAGTGCGGCAGTGGGGCAATTTACGCATTTGATTCCGGTATAATCCTCCAGCAGGATGGTCTTCCTGTTGGTGGTATCAATATCCTGCCCCGCAATGGTGGCATAGGGAGGATCCAGTTTATCGCATGACCCCAGCCACAGGGCCAGGAGCATCATCCCTGCCGGAAATACTGAAAACAATCTGAATTTCATATAGTATGATTTCTAATTCTTTCTATAATTCTTACCTTAAATCATCTAAAATCCAACCTTAAAAAGAACTGGTTATTGTCAGCGTCACGCCGCTTGTCTGCGGCACATACCGGCAGACGCCACCCACGCAAAGCATCCCTTCACGCTGGCGGCCATAAGAAAGCTGTATACGGGTTGTATTATAGATAAAGGCCGCCCCAATGTTCGGATAGTGCAGCCGTGCCGAAGCATCTGAATTGCCATAGTTCCACTGGTCGCTGAGGGTCAGGAACCATTTCGGGGCAAGGGTGTACTCGATCAGCCCGGCAGCCCAGTTCCCTTTGTCTTGTCTGGTCCATAATCCCTGAAGCTCCACCCGGATCGTATTCTTACGTTTGAGGAGCCATGAAAAATCTATCACACCGATATGTGCGTAAACGGTGCCGTATTCGTTGTGCCCTTCCACAACATCCTTGTTATAGGACTGATAATAATACCCGAAAATTCCCTTGAATTTCTTACCGAACTTCTTGCTTACCTCGATATTGGCATCCTGATAGTAAAGAATGTCACCGACACTGAAAAAACCTGTGCTGTAACCCAGCGTACCTGGCCGGCCTATGACAGTGGTATCATTTACCATGTTTTTCCGGATGGAGTTGACCTGCGAAAAGTTCAGGGTGAAATTCAAACCGGTCTTGCCACCCAGTTTTGTATTCTTTGGGATGGAGTATACGAGTTCTCCGGCAAACCCTGCCTCCCCTGTTGTCTGGGTGGCATAAGGATACATCGATGCAAGAAAATAACTATGTTCTTTGGTAACTGGTGGCAGATAATTGATATCGAGACCGTTGATGGTCACGCTCCGGTCGGATTTATAGCTCATGTTGTCGAGCCATTTTGATTTGACCTCAACGCCGAAATTCTTTCTGGAATAGGTCAGATCAAGCAGGATGGCCTGGCCGGGTTTATAGATGTAGCTGTTCATCTGGCTTGGATCGTTGATCTTATAGGCATATTCGGTATAGAAGTTGAATCCTGCCATGTTGAGATTGATCCTTCCGCCGTAGCAGGCCACATTCTCCGGGAGTTTAAGTGTCATCACCTGTTTATCCCATACATACTCCATGCTCTTTCCTTTCTGGTAATCGCTTACGAAGCTGCCCCCAAGGGTAAGCTTCAGTTTGGCGGAGGCGAGCGACGGGAACATGTCGTTAATGTAAAAATCACCGTCGATCCCCTTCACAATACCCCGGTTATTATCTTTAAAAGGTACCCAGAAATTACGTTGCACACCATATACGCCTGTGATGGTCATCCCGTTAACCGGGGTGACACTGGCACGAATCCCGCGCAAGGAATTGTCGTAGCCCAGTGTCCAGTCCTGGTAAGTGCGAAAGGTCATCCCGTTGCCAAACTGTTCATAGAAGTTACCTGCGGTCACCTCTATCTTGTCGTTTTTATATTTCACAAACCAGTAAGGTACACCCACGCCCTGGTATTGTTCGGGATAACCGAGCAGCGGCGGCAGGTATGCTTCAAAACGCATCCCCGCATAGAAGTTCTTCAGCTGATAGTTCACTTCGGTAAAGCCGTTCATACGGATATACTTTCCATCGAGGGTCGAGTCGGTGATCTTCAGCTTGGAGTCGGTGAGATACCAGGATGCGTCCATCTGCGCATTTCCGCTGACCTGGCTGTTGTCGAAAAAACTGGTTTGTGCGCCAGTGATAACGGGAACAAGCAGAGCAATCGCCAGAACGATAAGGTTTCGAATCTTCATCGGTCCTCCTTTTTCAGTTGACAGGTTCTCCCTTGATCACTTTCTTCACCACGTCGATCACATCCATTTCACCACCTTCCGCGAATGTTGTGTGCTGCCAGACGATTTCGCATTTTCCGTTCAGGACGAATGTATGGGGTATCGGCCCGACGCCCATCGCCCGTTTGAAGTCGCTGTTCGGATCGAGCAGAACGGTATATTCCCATCCTTTTCCGTTTGCAAGAGGTTCTACCATCTTGGTGGACCGGGGATCGTCGATGGATACGGCATAGAGTTTCACGCCGGTTTCTTCCACCCATTCATCATACACGTCGGCTATGGCGTTCAGTTCACGCAGACAGGGTTTGCACCAGGTAGCCCAGAAACTGATGATTACCGGCTTCCCGTCGTTGTTGATGTCGGAGGTATTGAAGGTATTCCCCTTGATGTCCTTTATGTCGACCGACGGGAGCATCCTTCCTCTGGACTGGTCCTGGGCGAATGCCCCGGCAGCAAAGCAGAGCATCATCAGGATGGCGAACATTTTCTTCATGGTGTGAATTTTTTAACAGGCAAAAATACGATTATTAATCAATGTATGTAGATAGTATCCTGCAGAAAGGTTCAGGAATGAGAAGAATCTTTTCACATGCTGCCGGGATGAGCATCGTTTCGCCCGTCTTGAGGCTGTATCGTCCTTTTCCGTCGGTCACAGTCATATTTCCGGCGACACAGGTGTAAAGGATGAAAGAGCCGAAATAGCTGTAGTCCAACTCAATCGGTTTGTCGCAATCAAGCACGGAGGTTGTAAATTGCGGGCAGGTGACAAGGGTAGCCGAGCGGTTCATCACGGGTTTCGTATTGCATTTCGAGACCTGGTCGCCGGAGAAACGGATTGCTTCCAGGGCCTCCTCCACGTGCAGTTCGCGGGGATTTCCGCTTCCATCCACCCTGTCCCAGTCGTAGATGCGATAAGTCGTATCGGATGATTGCTGAATTTCGGCCAGGAGGATACCCGGTCCAAGAGCATGAATCCGGCCGGCAGGCATAAAGTAACACTCGCCCTTAGCAACCTTTTCGACATTGAGCACCGACCGCAGATCGCCCGCTTCAAAATGGCGCAGATAGGCTTCGCGATCCATTGGCCGGTTGAATCCGCTGATCAGCTCCGAACCCGGCTGAGCGTCAAGGATGTACCACATCTCCGTTTTGCCGTTTCCCAATTGACGTTTCCGGGCCAGTTCATCGTCGGGATGAACCTGGATGGAAAGGTAGTCGTTGGCATCGATGAATTTCACCAGGAGCGGAAAGGTTTGCCCGTAGAGGCCGAAAACTTTCTCTCCCACCAGATCATCCATATAGACTTCCACCAGTTCATTCAGTTCATTGCCTTTGAGGAATCCGTTACGCACTGTGGTTTGATTGCCCGGAACGCCCGACAGCACCCAGGCTTCGCCGCAGTTTGGCAGTGCGCCGTAATCCATTCCGAGCACACTCCTGATTTTATCGCCTCCCCAAACCTTTTCGCGGAAGAGCGGATTGAATTTCAACGGGTAAAGTTCATTCATAATATGATGCATTGATCCCCTTTTTATACCTTTGAAAGCGCACTTTACAAAAATATGCAAATATAAACACCCCATGATGAAATCACACCGGTTTGGATCCCTCTGCGTGTTTTGTGGTTCCTCCACAGGCAACCATCCCGCCTATGCCCGGGCAGCCCGTGAACTGGCTGCTGTGTTGCTCCGCAATAACACAAAGCTGGTGTATGGAGGTGCAAACGTAGGCCTGATGCATATTCTTGCCGAAACCATGCTGCTGGGCGGAGGCCAGGTTACCGGAATCATGCCCCGACATCTTGTCGACCGTGAAGTAGCCCATACCGGTCTGACCGGCATGCATATCGTTGAATCAATGCAGGAGCGCAAAGCACTTATGGAAGAACTCTCCGAAGGCTTTATCGCCCTGCCCGGCGGATACGGCACCATGGACGAACTTTTCGAAGTTCTATCCTGGAACCAGCTCGGGATGATCTCCAAACCCGTCGGACTGCTCAACATCCATGGCTTCTTCGAACCATTGCTCCGGCTGCTCGATCACGCGGTTGAGGTCCAGTTCCTCCGCTCCGAACACCGCTCCCTGCTGATTGCCGACAACAACCCCGACACCCTGCTCACGCGTATGCATACATTTCAACC
>CAYWHQ010000030.1:0-13131 GCA_964457665.1 uncultured Prolixibacteraceae bacterium
CGGGCTCCTTGTCCATTACCAGAATATCTGCCTGCGGATGTCTCATCCTGAGCTCTCTGGCGATGGCCAATCCTATAATTCCAGCACCAATAATCAGAAAATCTGCTCGCTCATTCATATATCAGAATTTAGATGTAAAAGTAGAAAATTTCATGGAACCGGAAACACTTTTCGGGGAGACTCAGATAAAACGATATTCCTGTGCAAGGTAAGTGCTGATACTTCCGTAGTCGATAAAGCCATTCACATCCTTCCAGACCGTGATCATACGTGGAACGATGAACAACGGGGGTCCGAAGAACCGAAAGGGATTGAGCAGGTCGTTCCGCGTCCTTACCTGTTCTTCCACGATCCCGTCATACCAGGGGCCGCTGCCGGCCAACTGTTTCTCCACGATGTTCCGGTTATAATTCCACAGGGGATGGATTCTGAGCGAGAGCGGGGTGTGACCGTTGTGCCAGCGATTCACAAAAGTTGTGTAATCAATATCTTTTCTCTTACGGAACAGTGTGAGCAGGCAGGCTCCCGGTGTCGGGGTACCCGGTTCCGGGTTGATTTCCCCGGCTACCGGAATGGCTTCTGTGACTTCGTAGGCACTGCTGAATCCATCCACCGATGTTAGTGCATGCATGCGCTCTGTCCAGTTCCGGTACACCGATATGACCGCGATCTTTGATTTCAGGAAGGGGATCACCGACCAACGCGGCGGAGGGTCGGCGGTGACGACGAGATGGCCGGAGTAGCGATGCCCGTGATCATGCAGCAGGTCGCCGGTCATCCCGAGCATCTTTTCGACGAATCCAGCATGTGATTCATCACCGGATCCATGGAAAACACACATGATTTTACTCATCCGCAGGGAATTGTCGGTGGCAAAGATAGAATTTATAGGGATTTTTTCATCTTTGCAACCGGAAAAAAAGAACCCCTGCCCTATGACTGACCATCATGTTTCTGCCGGAGTGAAGGTATTTCTTACCGGCGGTTCCGGATTTCCTGGAAAGGCTGTTGTGGATGATCTTTTAGCCAGGGATTGCCCGCTGCAATTCACAGAACTTACGGTTTACGACATTGCTCCATATGATGGGCCTGCATCAGGAAGGTTTGAATTCATTCAGGGCGACATCCTCGATTACGAATCGCTGAAGGACGCCATGACGGGAGCGGGAATTCGCTTTGCCAGCACGTCTATGTGCGGAACATGGCCAGAGCCCACACCCTGTTGGCACATGCCATGATGACCTGCAACGACTTCACCTTCAAAACCGACAAGGCCTGCTGCGACTTTGGATATCAACCCATCTTCCCTGAAAAAGAGGCGCTGGAAAAGACGATTGAATGGTATAAGAAGCATTCGGAAAGGTGATTTAACCCACATTTTCAAATACCCGTCCGTCATACATAAAATTCATTTATCTTTAAGCCTTGAAAAAGATCCATCAGATGGAATCAAAAAATCCCGGGCTCGTTAAGCTTTTCGAAGCTTCCATCCGTGAAAACTGGAATCTGCGGTCACTGGCTGATTATAACGGAAACAGCTATACTTACCGCGAAGTAGGGGAAAAGATCCTCCTGGTACATGAAGTATTCAGAAAATATGGGATCGGTCGGGGAGAAAAAATCGCTCTTCTGGGAAAGAATTCCGCCCAGTGGGGTATCGTTTACATCGCCACCGTATCGTATGGCGCCGTCATCGTACCTATTCTTCCGGATTTCAGACCGGCGGATATTCACTCGATCGTGACCCACAGTGACAGCGTTCTCCTTTTCGCGGAGGATTACCTCTTCAGAGAGCTGGATCCCTCCGCTATGCCCGGTTTGAAAAGGATCCTCAAACTGCAGGACCTTTCTCCGATGTTTCCCTTAAGTCCCGGAGAAACCGCCGAGGTGCCGGTGCTTCCGGGGGAGATTACCCCCGCCGACATCCTTTTTGAAGCGCCCCTGCCCGAAGAGGTGGCAGTCATCAGCTATACCTCGGGGACTACCGGTTATTCCAAAGGAGTGTTATTGCCACACCGTTCGCTGACAGCCAATATCCACTATGCCCGCCGCAATATGCCCCTCAACCCGAAGGACAGGATCCTCTCCTTTCTTCCCCTTGCCCATACTTACGGCTGCGCATTCGAATTCCTCTTCCCCTTCACGCTTGGCTGCGACATCACCTTTCTCACCAAAACCCCCTCTCCCAAGATCATCATTCAGGCTTTCCAGGAGATCCGTCCGGCGCTGATCCTGTCGGTACCGCTGGTAATCGAGAAGATATACAAGGCGCAGCTGCTCCCGGTATTGCGCAAGCCCCATATGCGTATCCTGCTCCGGATACCAGGGATCAACCTGCTTTTACATAAAAAGATTCGGGAAAAACTCTCGGGAGTATTCGGTGGAGCTTTCAGGGAACTTGTGATCGGAGGGGCGCCCTTCAACACCGAGGCGGAGCGTTTCTTCCGGAAGATAGGATTCCCCTTTACCGTGGGTTACGGGATGACGGAATGCGGACCGCTGATCTCCTACGCATCCTGGACAACTACCATGGCCGGAGCTTCCGGCAGACCGGTTGACGAACTGGAAGTGAAGATCGACTCCGGCAATCCGCAGCAAATCCCGGGCGAGATCCTCATCCGCGGCGCCCATCTGATGCATGGGTATTACAAGAATGAAGAGGCCACCCGCGCCGTGCTCGATCCGGATGGTTGGTTGCACAGCGGCGATCTGGGGGTGATCGACCGCCGGGGTAACATTTATATCCGTGGCCGGTCGAAAAGTATGATCCTCGGCCCTTCCGGAAAAAACATCTATCCCGAAGAGATCGAATCGGTTCTCAACAACCTGTTGCTTGTCATGGAATCGCTGGTCATCGAAAGAGACGGGAAACTCGTCGCCCTGATCTTCCCCGATTACGAAGCTACGGAGAAAGCCGGCCATTCGAGAGAAGACCTTCCTGCCATATATAAAACCTACCTGCATGACCTCAACCATCACCTTCCGAAGTATATGGCGGTCAGCGATTTTGTGATCCATCCGCAAGAGTTCGAGAAAACACCGAAAAGGAGCATCAAGCGGTTCTTATATCAGTAACATAAACAAATCTTTATATGAAAGCTTTCCGTTCAATTTTTATGATCCTTTCAGCGATGACCGCTGGTGTCTGCATGTTTTTATTTCAAAACGTTGCCCGTGCGCAGGAGAGTGGCATTATGACCGACAAGCGCAACGGAAATACCTATCATTGGATGAAATTCGGTAAAAAGGCATGGATGACCGACAACATGAACATCGCCACCTCTTCCGGGTCATGGGTTTACAATGACGATACGGCGAATGCGCGGAATTACGGCCGGCTGTATGACTATACTTCTGCACTAACGGTCTGCCCCAAAGGGTGGCACCTCCCGACTGATGAAGAGTGGGCAGCACTCATTGAGGTCCTGGGCGGGGAAAACAAGGCCGGGGAAAAGTTCTTCGCCATGGATACCGTGGGGCACGGTTCCGGTTATAAAACTGATACGCCAACCATTCTGGGGGGCGTACGTCATTCCGACGGCAGTTATACGGGGATCGGGCTCTGGGGCGGCATGTGGTCGGCCACGGCCGCCGACGAAAACTCGGCAAACAATATCCTGTTTGCCCGCAGCGCCAAGGCCCTCAGCCGCGTATCGCAAACCAAAGGGTCAGCGTTCACAGTGCGGTGTATTAAAAACAAATGATACGGCAGATCTTCATCGTTTCACTTTTTCTTGCCACCACCCGCCTGGCAGCGGGGATCATTGAAAAAACCTGGCATTTACAAGCTCCGGTCGTTCAATCCTCTGCCTCCTGGCACACCATAGTTTTCCACGAAGCAAAACTATCGGGAAAACCCGGCGAACCGACCCTTCCATGGTTTAAGACCGTGCTTTTGCTCCCTCCGGGTGAAGCTGCTGTTTCCATCGAGGTTTTCACCGAAAACCCGGTCCTCTTGAATATGCCGGTACGGCTTTATCCATATCAACCGCCAAAGCCTCTGTCTGATACAACCATAAAGGAATTCGCCCTGAATGAAGCGGTTTACCGGCAGCATTCCCATTATCCCTCCGCACAGGCGGGTCATCTGATGACCCAGTACCTGAACGGCTTTTCCTTTGCCCTGTGTACTTTCACTCCTGTGAGCTTTATCCCGGCTACCGGTGCCTTGACATGGTACCGGACCATACGGATCAGGGTGATCACCGAACAACATCCCGAAGCACAGGCGGCCCTGTTGAGACTACCCGGAGATGCAGGTATCAGGAGCCGGGTGCGATCCTTCGCGCAAAATCCGGAGATGGAATCACGTTATCCTTTCACGGATGTGCCGGCAGTCAGTTACCAGCACCTGATCGTTTCCCCTCCGGTTTTCAGTGAAAAATTCGGCGAGCTGACATCGATGTATGCCTCCATGGGCATCTCCTGCCGGGTCATCACAACCGACAGTATCTACAGTGTAAGCACCGGATACGACAATGCAGAGAAGATCCGGAATTTCATCATCGGGCAATACCAGAACCATTCCATTCAGTACGTGTTGCTTGCCGGAAATCCGCCGCTTATACCATACCGTGGCTTTTACTGTCATGTACAGTCGGGCAACGTGCCATATGAGGAATACAATATTCCTGCCGATCTCTACTTTTCGGGAATCGATGGCAATTATGATGCCAATGGCAACCACATTTACGCAGAGATCTCCGACAATCCTGACCTTCTGCCCGACCTTGCCGTTGGAAGGTTTACGGTTAACGATACGGCGGAACTGCGGCGGCTGATTCACAAGACGGTCCAGTATCAGACAAATCCCGTACCCGGCGAACTCAACAAACCCTTGCTGGCCGCCGAATATCTGTACCACGATCCCGTAACTTTCGGTGGTCCCTTCATGGAATTACTGGTGGACGACCATAACGACAACGGGTATTTTACCCATGGCATTCCTTCGGCATCCAACGTAATCGACAGGCTTTACGACACCCTGATCTCACCACCGCTGAACATATGGTACTGGCCGTCGTCGGCCCTCATCGCGAAGATCAACCAGGGGCGCTCCTTCGTTCACCATCTTGGTCATGCAAACACAACCTATATGCTTAAAATGGGGATGTCCGCCATCTCAAACACCACATTTTATGCGGTGAACGGCATCGACCATAATTACACTTTGGTCTATACACAGGGGTGTAACGACGGCGCTTTTGATGCGCCGGGCGGATGTATTGCCGCAAAATCGGTTTCGATCGACAACTTTCTGGTTGCCGGGATATTCAATTCCCGGTACGGGTGGTTCAACCAGGGCACTACCGACGGGCCCTCAGAGCATCTGCACCGGGAGTTTGTCAGCGCTCTATATCATGATACAGTGCCCGAAGAGCGTATCGGGCATACCCACCGGATCTCAAAAATTGAAACCGCTCCGTGGGTCTCCCTGCCCGGAGAGTTCGAACCCGGCGCCCAGCGCTGGGTACATTATTGCTGCAATGTGCTGGGAGACCCGGCGCTCGCAATCTGGACCACCGAACCCACCGTTTTTACACCTAACACCTGGACCGGCGCCATCGACAACGATTGGCACAAAGCAGGAAACTGGAGTGCAGGGGCCGTTCCGACCTCCCTGTATGACGTCACCATCGCTCCCGGAATCAACCAGCCGGTGGTTAACACCGTGAATGCGGCAGTTTGCCGCAACCTCACCATACAATCAGGCGCAACTCTGACCATTCAGACCGGAAAGTCGATCATTGTAAGAGGAGATATTATTCTTCAGAGTCCCTAAGTTCTTAAATTTATATTAAATCATTACGTCATGAAAACAAAAATGACGTCCTTTCTTCTGGGGATCCTGCTTTCACTTAATACAGGATTATTCAACCCGGCTCTCTCTCAGCAAACCCTCACCCTCCGTCCGGGACCGGATACAGGACAGGATTGTGAAATAAGGACCGACTGGCCTGCTACTCCGGTCGGATGGAGCCCCTCATTATGTGCGATCACCTGGACTGTTGGCGGAAATCCGGTGATCATCCGCGGATTACTAAGGTTTGATCTGACTAAAATCCCTGTGAATGCCACAATTCTAAGTGCCACATTATCCCTTTTCTGCAACCCCCAATCAACACATTACCAGTTACAGTCAGGTGACAACCAATCCTGGCTAATGCGCGTTCTGGAACCCTGGGATCAGGATGTTGTAACGTGGAACACTCAGCCAGCCGCCACCTTCGACAGTGCCATCCTGCTCCCGACCTCTTCTTTCAGCACCCAAAGTTATCCTGATATCGATGTAACCAGCCATGTCCGGTATATGGTATCTCATCCGGAAGAAAATTTCGGCTGGAAGTTGCAGTTATTAACCGAGGAGCTTTACAGGTCAATGGAATTAAGTTCTAGCAATGATGACGAGAGCTACCGGCCAATTCTGGTGATCAATTACCGCTGTTCCCTGGAGGCAAATTTTTCCTGTACCATCCAGGTCCCGACAGTCACTTTTACCGACTCCTCATCTTCGGGCCATACCTGGAGCTGGGACTTCGGTGACGGCTATTTCTCCAATCTTCAGAATCCCGTTCACACTTACCTGCAGCAAGGTAATTATTCAGTTTGCCTTATCGTGACGGATTCCTGCGGATCTGATACGGTTTGCCGCGATATCAGTGTTTGTGATGCGCTCGAACCACGCTTCTTTTACCAACAGGCAAACCAGCTCCTTTCCTTTTTCGACTCTTCCTTCCATGCTATTGCCTGGAGCTGGGATTTCGGAGATTACAATTATTCAAACCTTCAGAACCCGATCCACTACTACCTGCACCCAGGCACATACAATGTATGTCTGACCAGCACAAACCTTTGTCAATCGGAGACTGTCTGCGAAACGGTGTCTGTATTTCCGGCTGCTATCGGAACTTCAACAGAAAAAGCTTTCAGAATTCGGCCGAATCCGTCGCACGACAGGCTTTTCGTGGAACCGATAAATCCTGCTTCAAATTCAACCATCATGGTGATAAGTGCTGATGGCAGGATGATGCTTAAAGAAACACCGTTCGACGGAACCCCTGTCAATACGAGTATATATCCGAATGGTATCTATTTCATCCAATATTCATGCTCAAAAGAGGTGGTTAGAAAGAAATTCGTCGTATCTCATCCATAAAATACAGCAACTAACCTTTCTGGTACTTCCAATTCATAAACGGAAGGAATTATTGTACCCTTATAAACCTGTAATTTTACCCGAACAAGTTGTCGTTATGGCGATTTGAATTGTTCAGGAGATCCACCTCTTCTATTTTTACGGAAAAAGAGATGCGATCTTTTCTGTTGATTTTAGTCATGCTGCTGACCACAGGGTTTGTGCTATTTTCACAATTACCTCTGTCAGGTAACATCAGGGCGCTGGTGGTCATTCAGTGTCCATGGGCCGCATCCCTGGAGGTACGGTAATGCTTATGAAGATCTGACCAGTAGTCCGCACATCCCTGGCCTGATCTCAGAGGCCGACCTGTCAGGTAAAGTGATTTACTCCACCTGCGCCGGACCCCGTGTACTGGCAGCGGCAGGAGCAATATATCTCGGACCTGATACGCTTCCGGTGATCGACAGCAACATTGTGACCTCCACCAGGGGTATGTAATATCACATTCAGAATATGGAGGCGGTGACTACTGCGCTGGAACAACTTATGGTTAAAAAAGGAGGGGATGGTTATCTGATCTCTGGACAAAGCGACCTGCATGGGGTGTTTATATCATCATCCTGAGATATGCCGAACAGTATATCACCCGGAAAACCATTTCAATTGCCGTAAACGGCTGTAAAGGCTATCTCAGGACAAGCTTCCGTATTTCCTGATGCGGACCCGCTGTGATCCTGCAAAGATACAGTCCTGCCGAAAGCCCTTCAACCGGTATGGCTACCTGCCCGGCACCCATGATATCACCCTGGTCGGAACGACGGAGTACCTTACCGTCGGGAGATATGACCTCCACGACGACCCGAAGCTTACCGGTCAGTTTTACCGTAACAAAGCAGGATCCCGAAGCCGGATTGGGGTAAATCCTGGATACGGAAAAGTGAGATTCCAAATCAGCAGTTCCCCCGGCAGAGGTGATTACCGGTTTGCTGAGCACCACAAGTTGGTTATCGGTGATGGAACTTTGTCCCTGCGCCCCCTGCGATCCGTTCACATAGACCCCTGCTTCATCATCTGATTGAAACAGCACATAATAGGAATCATTAAGGATGGTGGGTGCAACGAAAGGATAGACACACTCCTGGAACTGGTAGATAAAGTCGTCGGTCAGGTCGTAAACAGATCCCCACATGCTTCCAAGGCCAAGGCCTGGTCTCATGAAGATATGTCTGTACATGATCCCGTTGGCATCAAGATATGTGGTCTGGCCTGACCAGATGGCGTTGACAACATCATTTTCGTCATCAATTAAGATGGTCGGCATGCTGCTCATCGACAGATAGTAGTATGCAAGCGCCGTTCCGGGCTGGTACCATACCATGGTGTCGGTCACCCATCCGATATAGTTGCCGTTGGCTGAGAGTTCATCATAATTGAGGTCCTGTGGCAGTTCCGGCATGGTTTCGTTCCAATAGATGATCCCGTCGGTCCAGGGGTACCAATATCTGTTTCCGGATTCATCTCCGCTGGCCCGCATGTATCCAAAGAGCACATGTGCGTTGCCATCCTTGTCGAGGACGATCGCGTTGGAACCATCGGGGCAGAAAAAGATACCGGTTGTATCGCCGCCGGTCCACTGGTTGAACGGACATTGCCAGAACCGGGTTTTTGTCCAGGTAGTTCCGTTATCCATCGATTTCATAATAAATCCATCGTTCCAGTTGTCGGCAACTACAAAACAAAGTGTGTCGCCACGGGGTTCGGCAAATGCATATGCATCACCACCAAAACCGGTATAATCGGCCGATGTCATTCCCTCGAGGAGTTGCCAGCCCGACCAGGTACTGCCTCCATCGAGTGACCGGTTGTAAAGCAATGCACCGTCGAGACCCTGGTACAGTGAACCTCCGCTGGCAACGGGAGTAGTGAGACCAATGATATGCACATACATCTTTCCGGGGCCATTGGTCACCATCCGGGGCCAGTCGATACCGGCAGCCCCCTGCGGAACCGCGATCTCCGTCTCGCTCCATGATCCGGTACCTTTGGCCGGACGGGTCAACATCAAGGGTGGAAAAGCCGCGAAATGATGGCTTACGACGATCTCACCGCCATTATTCCAGGGTGCATAGCTGGGCCACCCGGTGCGGATGCTTTCAATTCTTGCTGAAGGAAGCGGCCCCCAGGCTGATCCGTTGAAATAATTATATCCGGTTCCCCGATCCCGAAAAGCGCCGCCATTATCATGCGACATGGTGGCAATGCCTCCCATGGTACCATCCGGAAAAATATAGAGCCGGTTCTGGACCGAACTGTTGGTCATCATATCATAATTGGTCATCATGATCGTTGGATCGTCCATGGCGGCCTTGGCCGCTGCGGTCATATTAGGTGCCATGGAGAAGGGAATCTCGCCTCCGATCCGGACCGTCCGGGCCGGGATACGTAGATTTGACTTGTTGTCGGGGGCAACCGGACGAACCTGCGTCCATGCCGGACAGAACATAGATAATAGCGCTAAAATCGTAAAGGATCTTTTCATATCAGACTGATTTTTGTAAAGATACATAAGATTTCTCCCATCTTTCCAAAATTTTCGACAAAATGGCAATTCCGGAAGGGATCTCCGATGATTTCCGGGATCCGATTAATTTCGTCTGCCGAAGCGCAGAGCAGGTTGGTCGAAAAAACTACTTTTATCCCCTCCCCTGTTGTTGTTTTGCATCATCAATCCTTATCTTATGAAAACTGTAAACCGAATCACATTAATCGCAATCCTGATCATTCTCCTTCAGGGATGCCTGGTCAAATCCCTGCGTCCTTTTTATACGGAAAGGGATCTGGTGTTCTACAAAAGTCTGACAGGTATCTGGACCGACCAGGATTCGACCCGCTGGAAGATCGAGCAATACAGCAAGTCGGGCGGGCCTTTTAAACCTGCGGTTACCGATTCCTCTTATCTGATCACCGTCACCGACGAAAAGGGAGTGGGAGTATTTCACGCCCATCTGTTTTGCCTGAACAACAAATTCTTCATTGATTTCTTTCCGGAAGAGGCTGAAACGGGTAATGACCTTACTGAGATGCACCTGGTCCCCTCTCACTCGGTTGCCCGTGTGTTCTTCAAGGGAGAACAGATACAGATCTGCTGGTTCAATGAGGAGTGGCTGGCCGGCTTGTTCCGGCAACAGAGGATCAGGCTTGCCCATGTGGATATTCCCTATGAATCCGGAGCAGAAGGGAAAAACGAAGCGATGATCGTACTTACGGCTCCTGCGGAAGATCTTCAGAAATTCCTGATAAAATATGGAGACGACCCTGATGCATTCGGAAAAACCGGTGAGAATAGTAACTTTGACAACAGCATCCGGTTCACCCTAACCCGCGTTCCATGAGCACCCGGGGTATTTCAGGTCGTATTTCAGGAAGATGGCTCTGGCAGCCATTTTTCTGGATTTTATCCGGGCTGATCCTGTTGCGGATCTTTGGTCCTGATGATTATTTTTCAAAGCTAAACCTGATCTATACCCTGCTGTTTCTGATCACCCTGGCCATTCCCGCATATCTGAACCTTTATCTGTTCATCCCCTGGTTATTATCCCGGAAGCGTTATCTGGTTTACCTTTTGTCGGTGCTTACAATCATGGCTACAGGATCCGGACTGAACATGTTGTTTTTCGGAAAGATAACAGACTTTCTTCTTCCCGGCTTCTATTTCATCTCCTATTATGGTTTTGCCGATCTGCTCGTTTTTTTTACAGCCTTTCTCGGTCTGACCACCCTGATACGGTTGTCGGAAGGATGGTTCGACCTTCTGGAGGCACGACGGAGGATGGCTCAGCTCGAAAAGGAGGTGGCGGTTGGGGAACTGGGCGCTCTGCGTAACCAGGTTCATCCACATTTCTTTTTCAACAGCCTCAACAGCATCTATGCCCTTGCCCGGAAGAGATCGGATCAGACTGCCGGCGCTGTTCTTAAACTTTCGGACTTTATGCGGTATCTTGTCTACGAAACAAATACTGCGATTGTACCCCTCGAAAAAGAGATCTCCATGATCGGTCAGTATCTTGACCTTCAGCGTCTCAGATCCGACCAGCCCGATGCAATCAAGTTTACTGCAACAGGTGATCCGGAGGGGCTTTTCATAACACCTCTCCTGCTTCTGCCATTGGTGGAAAACAGTTTTAAACACGGGGCGAATCCGGGTTCCGGTTTGCCGGAGATCAGGGCAGTCCTCGACATCAAAGGCAATCATCTGAGTTTTATGGTAAGTAACCCCGTAGATCCAGGCAGTGATCAAACCATGAGGCAGCAGGGTGGTGTCGGAATTGCTAACCTGAAACGCAGGCTGGAGCTGATCTATCCGGGCAGGCATACTTTCCAGGTCCGGAGAGAAAATAATATCTTTACAGTACTTCTTGAAATCGAACTCGATGGACAGGATGCGGTGCATAATCGTTGACGACGAACCCCTCGCGAGGGAGATATTGGAGCAATACGTTGCCGACTGTCCCTCACTGGAGCTTTCCGGTAGCTTTGCCAATGCTCTTGAGGCCGGGGAACATCTCCGTAAAAACCCTGACTGCCTTCTTTTTCTTGATATCAGGATGCCCAAACTTTCCGGTATCTCTTTTCTGAGAAGTCTCCCGGATCCTCCTCTGGTCATCTTCACAACAGCCTGGCCGGAACACGCCGTGGAGGGTTTCGAGCTGGACGCCGTGGATTATCTGGTCAAACCCATATCTTTCGAACGCTTTCTGAAAGCGGTCAACCGGGCCATAGAACGATCCGGAACCCATATGCTCAGGCCTCCTGAGGAAGGGCATGAAAAAAAACAGGAAAGTTATTTCTTCGTAAGGTCAGATAAAAGATCGGTAAAGGTAAGTTTCATGGACATTGAGTATTTTGAAGCTACCGGGGATTATATAAAAATCGTGATGGCCGGACGCAATCTGCTGGTTCATGAAACCATGAAGTCGATGCTGGAGAAGCTGCCGGAGGGGCTCTTCATACGGGTTCACCGTTCCTTCATCATTCCGCTGGAAAAGATTGAAAGTCTGGAGGGCAACCGGATCCGTACCCGGAATCATATCATTCCGGTCGGATTGATTTACCGGGACGACCTGAGAAAGGCTATCCGGGAAAACCCCTGAACCGTGTTGCCCGGATTTATTAACAAGGATTACTCCTTGATCATTTTAACAAGATCCACCAACCTGTTTCCTTCTGTAATCCTGAGGAAGTAAAGTCCCGGACGCAGGGATCCGCAATCAATCTGTATCCCGGATCCGCCGGAGCATTGATGATAAATTACCCTTCCGGCCGGATCAAGGATAGAGATTTCTGCTCCGCCGGGTATACCATCCACATGAAGGAGATCTCTGACCGGGTTGGGAAACAGGGAAACGCTCCCCTTCTCTGAAATCTCTTTGCCGGAGGATGTGTACTGGGGTGATTTGATCTGGAGGATGGCTCCCTCGATGATGGTCAGGTTGTAAGGTATATTTTCAGGGGGAAGGGTATACCAGCCGTTGGCAGAGCCCCCCCATCCGAAATTGAAGTGATAGAGTTCATCGGTATTATATCCATCAACCACCACGTTATGACCTCCCGATCCGGTAGAAACAAGCAACCCGAGCTGCACAGGAAGGGCCGTCATCATATTGGCCGCGATCTGATCGTTCAGGGTTGTGTCATCCGGATAGATCAGCTCTGCCTCTTCAAACCCGAACCGGTGGAACGACATGATGGCCTGTTCCAGTCCGAATGTCCCCGACATGCCGGCGCTGTAAACCTGATGAGCAGCCACGCCGCAGGCAAAACAGAGGGCTGCCTTGAGCGGATTGGACAGGTTTCCGTTCACGGCATAAACCGATTCCAGACTGTCGAGCCAGTAGTTGAGCGTGTCGAAACAGGGGAAATCCCAGGTCTGCCAGTCGTCGTCGATCCAGAAGCGGTTTCCCTGGCCATAATTGTGGTAATAATCATCATCATCC
>CAYWHQ010000031.1:0-13015 GCA_964457665.1 uncultured Prolixibacteraceae bacterium
GGATGACCGGAGACGGTTTCCGCTTGGCATGCGCCAGGGGTACCCTGAAGGTTTCGGTCCTGGAGAAAATCACGGAAGCCTTGGGACTTAAAATGTCCTATTGGTGGGAAGAAGAAGACTTAATATCTTCTGTCAACCAGGATGTTGAAAAGGATACCCTGATCTTAAATCAGAAGCAGGAGATCCAACGCCAAAATAAAACAATTGATCATCTTAACTTTCTATTGGATCAAATGAGAAAAACGGAATCAGAAGGTAAAGGCAAAGCAGTTCAATGCGGGTAATACATAGATTGCCCTTACCCACATAACATTCCCTAACTCATATTTAACCTATAATTATGAGATGTATTATTGAAAGGTAGAAATTTAACATTGAAATTCATGGAAGGAATGAGACACATATTGAGACAAAACGCCCAAAAACAGACCTTTTTTTTATCTTTTTTGCAATCTAAGTAAATTATTATCAAATATAGGGTCAACTTAAATAGCTCCTGTCCCCGCTACACAGAAAGCCGCAGAGGTTGCGGCTTTTTTTATATGTTTTACGTATACGTTCTTTACTCAGAGTCAGCCGATAAGTTTTACATTGGGTTTACTTCAAACCTTGAAGGACGGCTGGAGGCTCATAATTATCCGGAGAATTCATTTCGTGTTATATTGTTGGTCAAATTTATTCAGAATCGCTATGTATTCGGTGGGTAATTTGTCCACCACGAAGTCCATAATTTCTTTTGGTATACTTTTGTAATATGCGGAAGCGATGCCACCTGTAATACAGGCAATGGTATCACTATCGCCACCGATTGATATTGCCAGTCTGATAGCGTTCTCGAAGTCAGAACTTTCAAGGAATGCAACAATTGCCTGTGGAACAGAACCCTGACAAGTGACGTCAAATTTATAGGTTGGTCGTATTTCGTCGAGAGTAAAGTTAAGTGTATAGTTGAAAGCTGAAGAGACATACTCCTTTAATTCTTGTTTTGATGCTCCTTGTCGTGCAAGAAATATGGCCGCTGCAGTAGCTTGTGCTCCTTTTATTCCTTCGGGATGATTGTGCGTTACTTCTGCTGTACGCCGGGCAGCTTCCAAAACGGTATCAATGGTGTCAAAAGCAAAGCCGACAGCACTTACCCGCATGGCGGACCCGTTACCAAAACTACCATAAGGTTTTAGTCCCTCCGATTGAAGCCATTTTCTGAAACTGCTTCCGTAACCACGTTCACTATATTTTCTGCCATATTCCCAGATAGTCCTTGCATAATCTTTTTTATTAAGGATGCAGTCTGCAACAGCTACTGTTAAAACAGTATCGTCGGTGAAATCTGATTGATCAGAAAATAACTCAAATTGAGTAGTTTTTACATTATTCCATTCATACACAGAGCCGATAACATCACCGATCACCGAACCTATTACTGTCGTTGAGTTTTTAATCATCTTCCTGTCTAAACACATTTGTTCTGGCTGTGATTCAGTTGATATTTTAAGCAAACTCGGAGTTCATTTTTCAGATCATGCATGTTGGCTATCTGAAAGTTCCTCCAGAAATTATTATTACAAAAATATGCATAAAGTGCAAATAATGCCGGACATGTGCTGTAGTTTTAAATCAACCCTTTCAATTTTCAATTTTAAAAGCACCCACCGGGAAAGGCCGGGAAGGGGTTTTTTCTTTTAGCATGGTTCCGGCGACCAAATAGAGGCTCAGGAGAAGATCGATTCCGCCATTTTACATGCTGCTATTTTCGAATGAAAAATTCCGTTCTACGGTTTTGCTGATGTTCTTCCTCCGTGCAGGAATCGGGTTGGCGGCAGTTGCAGGCGTTAACCGGACGGGTTTCGCCGAATCCTTTCACGGTCAGCCGGCTGGATTCGATGCCACGGTCAACGAGGTATCGGACGGCCGATTCGGCTCGTTTATGCGAGAGCCACAGG
The DNA here is from genome assembly GCA_964457665.1 of uncultured Prolixibacteraceae bacterium. Classification (GTDB taxonomy): domain Bacteria; phylum Bacteroidota; class Bacteroidia; order Bacteroidales; family FEN-979; genus CAYWHQ01. Next base: position 1,941 of record CAYWHQ010000031.1, read on the forward strand.
TTGTATTCGTCGCTGCCGCGGCAGTCGGTGTGTGAGCTGAGTTCCACCATGACCGGATAGGCCTTCATGATCCGGAGGAGCGAATCGAGGGCAGGAACGGCGTCGTCGCGGATTTCCCAGTGATCGAAGTCGTAAAGGATGTTCTCCAGCGTGTAGTTTTTGTTGTATTCGAGGTGGGGGGGGAGCGTGGGGGGCTCCGGTCCGGTGACGACGGGAGGCATGGCCGGCGATACAACGGGAGCTTTTGGTTCTGACGGGGTGGCTGATGCAGGTGCCCGGATTATTTTCCGGAAGCAGTAGATATCATCTCCCCCTTCTCCTTCCGGACGATTGGAGCTGAACCAGCCGGTGGTATCGCCAAACCATGTTGTTACGGCGAAATCATCGAAGGAGCTGTTCACCGGAACAACGTCATTGGCCGGAATCGTCCACTCTCCTCCGGAAGCCCTTACCGTGAAGATATCGAGTCCGCCGAGGCCCGGGAGTCCATCGGAAGCAAAAAAAAGTAATCCTGTCCATCCGGCAAAGGGGAACATCTCATTGCCGGAGGTATTGATTTCCGGGCCGAGGTTTACGGGAGGAAACCATTTGTCGCCATTGCGCAGGCACATGTAAATGTCGGTACCACCATAACCTCCGGGCATGTCGGAAATAAAAAAGAGGGTATCCAGCGCCGGGGTCAGGGCAGCGTGTCCTACCGAAAAATTTTCGTTGTTGAGGAAGAAGGGTTCCGGTCGGCTCCATCCCTCTTCGTGCCTTTTCAGGGAATACATCTTCAGCAGATGGGTCCTCGGTTTGCCAGGTTCGCGTTTTCCACGATCCTTGTAAGTGGTGGAGGTGGTCGCCAGCAGGATGCCGCATTCGGGGCAGTGAAACACCGGTCCCTGGTGTCCTGCACGAAGCCCGGGGATCGGTGCCGGTAACGGATCTCCCGACCGGCAACCATTGGCATCGGAGGCAGGATCAAAATAAAACTGCCGGAGATAACCGTTGCCTGTCCATCCGTATGTCACCCCGCGAACCTTACCGTTTAAACGGTCGCTGGTAAAAATGAATCCTTCACCGAACCGTATCACGCTGAACTCGGAGGCGGCTGAATTTAACCGGGAAGCCGGCTGAATATCATAGCCTGGCGGGGCGGCCGACCATAACACCCCGCTGTCGCAGAGCGCTGCCAACCTTTTACCTTCTCCTCCTCCGGCGGATCCTTTAAGTGAATCGTACCGTAAAAAAAGTGTTCTGGCCTCCCCATACCTGCCAAGGGTTCGCAGCGTACTGGCGTACTGGAAAAGGATCCCGGCATTTTGTACTTCGTTGTTTGACGTTTGCAGGGTAAGCTCAAGCCATATTACCGCCATTTCCGGTTTGTTTTGTTTCTGGTAGCATTCAGACATCAGGAGCATGGCTTCCCCGTGGGTTGCTTTATCCTTTTTCTTCAGCTCCTTTTGTAGCGACAGGATTGCATCGGAATACCGGTAGAGCTCCATCTGCTTCCGGGCGATTCTGATCTGAGCCTGAAGAGGGGTGAGAAGGAGATATGCCGGGATCCACAGGATGGCAACAAGGTAGTCCGGGCGGAATAGCCGGGTGTAAGGGTTTATGGTGTTTGTTTGCTTCATGCAGTGCAGGGGTTTCATTGTACGGAGGTTATGATGGTCGTCCGGATTTCGTTTGCATCAGAAAAACCTGGGAGTGAGTATCCTTTCTCGGTCAAAGAGATCGATGTCGTAGCCGATCCTGATCTCGTGCGAGCCGGAATTGTAGCTTTTCAGGCTGTTAAACCAGATATCATAAGAGTAGCCGATCGAGATTCCTTTGGCTATGGTGATCCCGACCATAAGTCCGAGTGCACTCCGCGTCCGGTAGGTGATCCCGGCGGTCACCAGCTTCATGAACCTGATGCTGAGGTTGAGGTCGGCCTGGAAAGGAGCTCCATACACGTACTTTCCCAGAGCCGAGGGGAGTAAAACCAGGTTGTCGCCGAGCGGGATCACTCCACCGGCCATCGCATACCAGCTTCTCATCAACCGGGTGAAGCCGCTCTCTCCGTCAGGTGTTGTGGAGGTTGTAAGCATCTGGTTTTGCAATAGGTGCTTTACGGAAAAACCTGAATAATAATAATATCTTCCATAGTAGTAGATCCCGAAATCAACATCTGGTACGACACGGTTGGTAACATGACTGACGATTTCCGGATCGCCAGGGTCTTTGGCATCGAGCATTCCCCGGTCTACATCCATCTTTTTAATTCCGGCCTGGATACCGAAGCAAAGGGTGGAGTTTGGGAACAGTATCCGGTAGGCAAACGCGCCCATGGCCCCGTAGTCCACCGTGGGCCCCAGTTCGTCGCGATAAACAAACAGGCCAAGTCCGAGGTGCGGATTTCTCAACGGGGTCTGGGCCGAAAAGCTGAGGGTCCGGGGGGCTCCTTCCATCCCGGTCCACTGGAACCGTGCGATCAGGTCAGTTGTAAAAGCCCCGCCGCTGCCGGCATAGGCCGGGTTAAAGGCCATCTTGTTGAACATGTACTGGGTGAACAAAGGATCCTGCTGCGCCGATAGCCTTATCAGGGTAAAAAGAAGGAGGCCGGTGAGAATCCACTTTGTCATCGCTTGCCGTCACGTACATAGATCCAGCCTGTGCGGGTCATGCCAGGCTTCAGGGTCAGGGTGAAGTAGTAGGTACCGTCGGGCACCGGCACGTGATGACGGTCCTTGCCGTCCCAGACCACGGTTTGGTTGTCATAATCATTGAATTCCCTGACAGGATCGCCGTACCGGTTGAATATCGACACATGGTTGCCGGGGTACTGGCCGATGCAGTCGATGATCCAGGTATCGTTCAGTCCGTCGCCGTTGGGGGTGATGGTGTTGTAGATATGCAGACATTCGGTGGTGTCGGGTTTGGTTTCCACCGTGATCAGCACGCTGTCGGACCCGGTGCAGCCGGTCAGCTCATCGGTCACGGTGACGAGAAACAGGGTGGTGGTGGTCATGTTCGTGGTGACGGGATCGGGGAGGCTGGGGTCGGCCAGCATACCGGCGGGTTCCCAATGCCAGGAAAACGATCCGGATCCTCCGGAGGTGATGGTATTGAGTTGTGCTGTAGCGTTGTACGGGATGGTTTGCGACGCTCCGGCATCGGGTGCCGGCGCGGGAAGGATGGCCAGATGGGTTGCAGCGCGGAGGGTGTCGGAGGTGCAGGCGCCTGTTCCGGTTGCATGCAAGGTCAGGGTGATGAGTTCACGGTCGCCGGGAACAGGCTGATAACCAGGCGAGATCGTTTGCGGATAAAGGAGCGTGCCGTGTCCGTCGTGGGTCCAGGAGAGCGATGTATAGTCCAAAGCGGTGGCTCCGGTGATGGTCACGGGTCGTAGTTCACAGGTCATGAGGTCCGGCCCGGCACTGAGGGAAGGAGGCGTCCCGATGGCCAGCAGAAGGGAGTCGGAGGCGTCCGGGCAGTTGGGTGCTCCGTGAGCAGTCAGTCGCAGGATCGCGGCGCCATATTGCTGGTCAAGGACTCCCGGCGTGTAGGCTGGACGGAGGGTGTTGGGGTTGTCGAACTGGCCGTCGCCGCTGGAACTCCAGCTTACAGAAAGCGCATTGGCAACAGTGGCTCCCGGGATCGTGACGGGGTTGATGCCGCAGACGCTCAGCGGGTTGCCGGCTTCAGCGGAGGGTGATTTCAGGAGGTCGAGGAACAGGGAGTCGGATACCGGGGGGCAGGGTGTTGGCGGGATTGCCGTGATCGTCAGGATGACCTGGCCTGTGGTGGTATCGCCTGGCCCGGGGAAATAGAGTGGATTGAAGGCAATCGGGTCGCTGAAGTATCCGTCGCCGGAGCTGCTCCACTGGTGCGAGATGGCATTGCCGGTCCAGGCGTTGGCGATCTGTACGGGTCCTGTCGTGCAGGATATCAGGTCGTCACCGGCCGATACAACTGCCATTGGTAAAATATGGATATGCATGGCAGATGTGTCAGGTGGACAGGGCAGCGCACCGGAGGCAACAAGGGCCAGGAGTATTGTTCCGATCTCTCCCGGTGCCGGGTGGTAAACAGGGGAGAGAGTCGTATCGCCTGAGAGCATGCCCATCCCGTTCGTGAACCATTGAATGGAATTTGCATGCTGTATGGTAGCGCCGGAGACCGTGAATGGCTGGTTCATACAGATAGTGCCGTCGGGACCGGCGTTGGCCAGGGCAGGGGGGTTGACGGCCACGAAGAGAGGGTCGGAAGGAGGGGATGAACCGCAGGGATTGGAGGCGGTCACGACGAAGTTGCCGGAGGAAGCGCCGGGCGGGAAGTTCACGACGATGGAGTCGGTACCGGCGCCGGCGACGAGAAATACGCCGGCTGGCAGGCTCCATTCATACCCCGTTGCCGTGGCAACGGGAGGAACGGAATAGGTTACCCCGGTGGTTCCTTCGCAAACTTCTGGCGGGCCCTGGATGGGCCCGGCCGCGGCCGGTACAGCTCCTGCCATAACCCTGAAAACGGTGGGGGCCGCGGCCGGGCAGCCGCCGGGGTCCGTGTAGCTAACGCTCACCCACTGCGGTCCTGCCGCAAACCAATCCACCAGGATGGATGAGGTACCCGCTCCCGCGGTGATAATCCCTCCCGGTGAAACAACCCATTGGTAAACGGTTTTTCCGGTCTCGGTCGAATAGATCACCCCGCCCGCTGGCAGACACAGAAAAGCAGGCCCTGTGACCGTGGGAACAGGCGCCGGAAGAACGATTGCCGTGGCCGGGGTACGGTTTGGCGACAGGCAACCGGACAATGGATTCCGGGTTTGAACATAATAGATGGTTGTTGCAGTGATCACCGGGGTTGTAAAGACCGTAGTGCCCGCTGCTAACAACGTGCCTCCGGCGATAGAGTCGTACCAGTCGGCCGTTTCGCCCTGCAATACCATGGAAGTAAGAACTGCACTCCCGGCTCCGCAGAGGGTATCCCCCACGGTTACGGCTTCCGGCGGTGTTGTGAAATGCGTTGCAACAAACCCTGCACTGTCGATGTTCCCATACCACCAGGAGTTGATCATCTTGTTGTGACAGTCGGCCCCCGACCAGGTGTGACAACCCGCCGGGGCCGGCAGACATCCGGTCAGGTTCAGCCCCGTCGGGCATCCGCTTCCCGCCTGTATCTCCGTGTCGTCCCAGTAAACCAGCGGATTCGGATTGGCCGGATTGGGCGGACTGATCAGGGCGATACGGTATCCATTCGGGTTTTGTTCCAGATCCCATATAGGCAGATTGGTCAAACCGTTGAAGTAATCAATCTCCACGGTAACCGGGGTGTTGTCGGGCACCGGGTTATTCAGCCCGTCGAGCCCGTTCCAGGGAACCTGGTTCAACCCTGCATCCACCGGGATAAAAAAGTTGACATCGGTGGCGGGAGATCCGGTTGGAAAAATAAGCCGGATCTGCGCCCTGCCCTGCTTGTTCACGGTCAGGTTGATCAGTTCGTTTCCTGAGCAGGGAGGGAAGGCCGGATCGGGAACCATCGACGGAGGGGCAGTGATGGAACCCAGAAAGCCGGTAGGATAAACCAACGGATCGGGAGCGTTGAGAAATACCCTGTACTGTGCGATCCCGGGGAAGGAGGTGTATGTGTTGTTATTCTTTGAACGCCGGTCGGAAAGGAAATTTCCCGTGTTCAGGCAACCGTAAGGATTACAGAACACATCAAAGACCCCCACACGCGCATTGGTGAAGGATAATTTCGTGACCACCCCGTCGTCGGAATAGATAAAGAACCTCCCGTTGAATACCACGTAGCTGCCAAGTTCGGAGTTGATCTGCCAGGAGCCAGACCAGACGCGGCCGTTGACTGTGTCGGAAGGTAAAGCGGGTGAATGGTTGCCATTGACAACCTGAAAGTCCCAGATGGGAACACGGGCGTCCATGTATGCCGGCAGGTTTACGATCTCGAAATAGTAATCTCCGGTGTCGGCCGGATTTGTTACCTCGTAGGAGAGGGGAGTATATCCGCCGTTGAGTGGAAAAGGGCCTTTCACGGCCTGCCTGTGATACCTGATGTACCCCTGCTGGTTGATCAGGTAAGGACAGGTCCCGGTCATCGCGATCGTTCCATCGGGCCTGCGAAGGTTATAGACAATGTCGGCCCAGGGAAACTTCAATCCGAAAAGGATCCTTTCTCCTGCCTGGCTGACATGAATGTTGATCCTGAACTCCGGAAGGCACCCGGCGATTCCAAACAGGGGATACCCGCTGTATGGAGATGAGTCGAAGAAAAGATCGGCGGTAGAGTTCAATGTATCAGGCCGCAATTCGCGGGATCCTTCGCCCCGGAGAGACGGCCCGGTCAGCCAGATGAAAACCGGCAGACAAAGAAAAAAGTAAATTCTGTGCATGGTTGATTTCACCTGATCAAAGATAAGGCATTCTTATCTCCAAAAGATATCTTCAACCGTAAGGATGATCATTTATTCCCTGCTGGTCATTGCAGCCGGGAAAGCATCTCCTCCTGTTTTTTCAGAAGATTCAGATAATTGGCTTTCAGGGTTTCAATTTCCCCCTGAAGCGCTTCGATTGTTTGTTGCTGCTCCTTTACGGCATTGACCAGGGGAATGACAAACTCTCCGTAAGAGAGATTCATGGTCTGCATGGAGTCGTTATCAATCACCAGCCCGCTGAATTCCAACCCAAGTTCAGTAAGAGCCTTATGAACATCCTGTGCGATCATCCCGTCGCGCCGACGTTTGTTCTGATCGTCAATGTAATTGTATGATGCCGTCTTCAGTTTCAGGATAAAATTCAGTCCCGGTGCATCGGTATACCTGATGTTCTCTTTCAGCCGGCGGTCGGAATAGTTCACCCAGGCACCGTAGCCACCCACGGTTGTTACGCTGGAGTTGCCGATCACGGCTTTGTCAGAAGTATTAACATTGGCATTAAATCCAATAACTATGGTATTATATAAATTGCCGGAAGCAACATTAGCGCTATGGCCAATTGCCGTATTCTGGTAACCTGATGAATTTCCGGTTAACGCGCAGAAGCCAACGGCAGTGTTTTTATATCCATTACCACTGTACATCAGCACACCTGAGCCGATGGCCGTATTCTCATATCCTGTCGTGATGTTATATAACGACCTGAATCCCAGGGAGGTGTTATCATGACCGGTGGTATTGTCGAGCAGCGATTCATACCCGGTTGCGGTATTGGAGAATCCTGTTGAATTTGCCCATAATGCTTTATGCCCGACAGCAACATTATACCTGCCATTATGGGAAAGCGTCGGGTTGTTTGTATAGAGCGCTTCATAGCCTACCGCAACGTTGTTCAGATCGTTATCGGTGGTTTCTCCGGTCTGCGTGTATAAAGCGCGATAACCAATTGCCACAGAGTTGTTTGCCGTAGTGTTTTTATATCCGGCCTGATGGCCGATAAAAGCATTATAATGACCCGAGGTATTCTGAAAACCAGTTTCGCACCCCAGGAAAGTGTTCCTGTCGGCTGTGTTTTCGACGCCTGCCTGATAACCAATGATTGTATTATAACCATTACTGACAACTTTTCGTCCCGCACCCCGGCCAATGGCAACGTTCCCATGTGCGGAGGTGAGGTTTTTCAGGGTTCCTTCGCCTAAAGCGACATTATAATCACCGCTGGTCAGCGAATACATTGCGCTGTCGCCTATCGCTGAATTTGCAATAGCGCCGGAGAGAGAGAGGTTGCCGCAGAATTGACCCATGAAATTGTTCCTGGAGCCGACATTATGGATGAAAGGGGTCTCACCTGCATAGATAATTCCGGTTGTGGAGGTACTGGCCGGTAACCTGAGGTTCCCGGTCAGTTCAAGTTGTTCGTTTGGTGTATTTGTCCCTATTCCAAGCCGTGCATTGATGTTATCCCAGAAAAGGCTGACATGGGAGCTAAGGGTACTGGCGCCCGACCAGAAGGCCAAACGGCCTGCCATGCCTGATCCGCTGACTGTACCAGCCGATGTCCAGCTCAGGACACCGTTTCCGTCGGTAGTCAGCATCTCGCCGCTATTGCCGTCGTTCACCGGCAGGGTATAGGTAATGTCAGCAGTCTGGTTGCCGCCCTGAAAGATGGTATGGTATGTCGGAGAGGCGCCCGTTTCCAATAATCCGAAGGTTCCGTCGACAGTCAGCTTCTGGCCTGGGCTCGTGGTGCCGATCCCGATACGTTTGTTGGTGATATCACCGTAAAGGAGGTCGGACGCTCCTATCACGAGCTGATTATTACCGGTTGCGACCGGCACATCAATGTCGTAGCCGATTACTATGTTGTTTGAACCAGATGTAAGGGCATCACCTGCCTGGTATCCGAGAAGAATGTTGTTGTTTCCGGTTGATAGCGAGCGTCCGCTTTTATATCCAAATAAACTGTTTCGGGAAAACCCACTGCCGGCCGCTCCATAGCCTGCTTCATATCCGATGACTGTATTCTCTTCACCGGTTTCGGGATTAAAACACGCTCTATTGCCTGATACCGTATTTTTAGCTCCATTTACCATTTCAAACAAGGACATGTATCCCATTGCCGTATTCCCATTTCCGGTTGCATGAGGAGCAGCACTACCCCCAACCGCAGTATTTTCTGATCCGTTCTGATTTTCCATCAATGCATAAGTTCCTACAGCAGTATTTCCGGATCCGGTATTGATACTTATTGCTGCCAGGGCTCCAATGGAGGTATTCTGATAACCTGTTGTCAGTGATTTCAGGGTTTCATGGCCAATACCGGTATTGTCACTGGAAAAGTTGTACGCTCCTCCCGTCATTGTGAAATTTCCGGCAGAGTAGCCTATGAATGTATTTCTTCCTGAAGTATTCTGAGGATTGTAATCATGCAGGAAGCGGGAATCATTTTTATATATGATTCCATTTGTTCCATCTGCTTTCGGCATGGCAAACGACCCGGTAATCTGCAGTTGCTGCGTGGGTGTTGAAGTTCCGATGCCTACCCTGGCGTCAAGGATATTCACTTCATCGGTAGCCTGGTCATCGAATTCGATCCGGCCTGCGGCGGCGCCCAGACCAAGCCATTGGTTATCGGCAGAAGGGCCTGCAAAAACATCGCCGCCGGTCATGGAACCCACGGCTGTGATATCCCCGGTTGAAGGAGTTTGCCAGGATAATAAACCTGTTCCGTCGGTAGTCAGCATCTCGCCGCTATTGCCATCGTTGACCGGCAGGGTATAGGTGATGTCAGCAGTCTGATCCCCTCCCCGGAAGATAGTATGGTATGCCGGAGAGGCTCCGGTTTCCAGCAATCCGAAGGTCCCGTCGACGGTCAGGGTCTGGCCGGGTGCGGCAGTTCCTATCCCTACCAGCTTGCTGGTCAGATTACCATAAATCAGGTCCTGGGCTCCGATGACAACCTGGTTATCTCCTGTGAGCGACGGGGCATTTATGTTCACACCAATGATGATATTGTTCGATCCGGAAGTGTGTTGAGCACCTGCATTGGATCCCAGAAACACGTTGGAGGAGCCGGTAGTGATGTTTTGGCCTGCCCCGTAGCCGAACAGGCTGTTGTTTGAGTAAGAATTCTCTGTCGAACCGTTGCCTGCCAGGGTCCCAAAAACTGCATTCTGATGCCCACCCTGATTATGCACTGATGCATGCGCTCCAATGACGGTATTCTCAGAGCCTCCGGCATTGTAATAGGCTGCATTGTATCCGCCCGCGGTATTGAAGTTCCCGGTATTGGACATGAGCGTATTTGAGCCCAGTGCCGTATTGTAGTTACCCTCCTGCCCCAGAGCCATCGATCCGTACCCAACAGCGCAGTTTTTGAATCCCACCTGATTGTTTGAAAGCGCCATGCTTCCGATGGCGGTGTTATCATAGCCCGTTGTCAGGTGAATAAGCGAAGATCTCCCTACGCCGGTGTTGTTGCTGGCATGCATGGAGAGCGCCCCCTGCATGGTCATGTTCCCGGCTCCGATACCAACAAATGTATTGTTGCCATCGTTACTTTGCGGCTTGAAATCATGGATAAAGGTTGAATTTCCTTTGTAGATCACTCCTGCAGTATTCGTTGCGTTGGCAGGTAATCGCATGGATCCGGTAAGCTCCAGCTGATTTGCCGGGGTACCCGTACCGATACCCAGCCGGTTGTTTGTGTTGTCCCAGTATAAGGCCGAACTGCCTCCGAGGGTCCCGGAGCCTGTCCAGAAGGTCACCTGGGTGGCTGAACCGGAACCAGTCAGTTGGGGAGAGGTACTTCGCATGATCTTTCCGTCAGAAGTAACCACCATATTGGGCGAATTTGCCGATGTTGCCGACCAGGCTCCCTTACAATAAAGCGATACGATCATGTCGTTGCCAAGCCGGACTTCATTGCTTTGTGTGGCAAGACTATTATAACCGACCGCAACCGTGTTGTTCAGATTACCGGTCGATACACCTGCCCCCCTGCCAATAGCCGTATTATTGTTTCCGCTCAGATTGGTGCTCAGTGAAGAATATCCTACCGCAGTATTACTCTCTCCGCTGACAATACCGATGGAGGAGATCACTCCGACAGCAGTATTGTATGAACCTGTCTGATTTGCTCCCAGCGCCTGGTGACCTGCACCGAAATTACTATTTCCTGTCAGATTGTTCTGGAGGGAGTAAACGCCCAGGGCTGTGTTGGTATGACCAGTGGTGTTCCATAATAATGACTGGAAACCCAGTGCAGTGTTCCAGTTTCCGGTGGTGGTCTGGAATCCCGCCTGGTTACCGATAAAGGTATTTGACGACGCCCGGTTATTCTGGCCGGCCAAGCATCCATACAGCGTTATTCCGTTACGTTCCAGTAACCCGGCATGCATGTTGTTCACTTTAAATACCAACCTGGACGTGTCGGTCGTGCCGATAAACTGGTTATATGGAATAATCCCGGCGTTGCCCGTCAGGGACCAATAGGTTTCTCCTCCGCTGATGGCAATGGTTTTCCATGCTCCGATATGGTAATAGCAAAATGCGCCCTGATCAGTGTCGTACACCATCAGGCCCTCGGCTGGTGAAGCGATCGCCAGTTTCTGTACCGTGGTCATCCTGGGGATCAACATCCCTTTCTCCGGTGAGG
>CAYWHQ010000032.1:0-12955 GCA_964457665.1 uncultured Prolixibacteraceae bacterium
GTTGCCTGTCGCATGGGCGGAGCGATACGCTCTTCCATCACTTTGACAGCCTCCCGGCATTCAGCCTTCAATTCCATCCATGGACAACGGCAGATGCCGATCAGAAACCTACCTACGGGTTTCTGGAATATGACTTTCCGCACATGGGAGAACCGATGGCCTTTATCTGTTTCAATCCTGATTCGGTCACACCACCGCTCTCGGGCGATCCGGCCATCCAGGCACACAGCGGTAAACAGTTTGCCGCCTGTTTCTCCTCGAATCCGCCGGCCAACAACGACTGGATTATCTCACCACGCATTACGCTCGGTAATAATCCTGAGTTTTCATTCTGGGTCAAGGCCTACACCGATGAATATGCCCCTGAAAAATACCGGGTTGCGGTGTCGGTGACCGACAGTCTGCCCGGAAGTTTCACCGTGATATCAGGGGCGGCCCCCCTGCAACCATCGCTCCAGTGGACCAGGAAAACTTTCAGTCTGAGCGGCTACAGCAACCAATCTGTTTTTGTGGCCATACAGGCTGTGTCGGATGATGCCTTCATCCTGATGCTCGATGACCTGATGATCGTAACGGAAGGATCCCCTGAGCCGGTGGCGGATTTCAGGGCCGACAAGACCCTGATCATGCCGGGAGGCTCGGTGCGCTTTACCGACCTCTCCTCCGGAGATCCTGTTGCGTGGGAATGGTCGTTCCCGGGCGGGATACCCGATACCTCCTCTCTCCGGGATCCTTCAGGGATTGTTTACCCCATGCCGGGATCCTGGGATGTCACGCTGAAGGTCACCAACGCCTATGGTTCATCCGATCTGACACGCGAAGGGTATATAACCGTAACCTCCAACCCGTCGGAGGCCGCACTGGATTTTGAATCGGTTCCCGATTTTGCCATCAGCATGGCCCCCTGGACGACCATCGACGCGGGAGGCGGCCAGACCTACGGCATCCTCAGCGTGGATTATCCGAATAAATATGATCCGAAGGCTTTCATGTGTTTCAATCCGTCGGCCACGGTGCCCCCGGAACCATTCATGAAACCGCATACGGGTAACAAACTGGGTTGTTGTTTCTCGTCGGTACCGCCCTTCAATCCGAATGATAAATGGCTGATCTCCCCGAAACTCCGGCTGGGCGCCGATGCCGGGATCGCCTTTTGGGCGATGACCTACAATGAACTTTATGGCATTGAGAAATTTAATGTCGGGGTATCGGTCTCTGACACCAATCCGGCGCATTTCCAACTGCTCAATGCCGCTCCTGAGGCGGCGCCGCTCGATTGGACCTTGTTCAGTTACGATCTGAACGATTACACGGGCCAGGATATTTACGTGGGCATTCAGTGTGTTTCAAACGATCAGTTTATCCTGTTGATCGACGATGTCGTGATCCGTTCAACAGTGGGTGCCGATGAAGACCCTGCACAATCTTTCCTTACCTGTTACCCGAATCCCACCGATGGCAGGCTTTTTATCATGCCCTCCGGGATCCCGGAAGGAACGCTGTGCCGAGCCATGATCTATTCCCTGGCCGGAAAGCTGCTTCAGGAGACAACCTTTACCGCCGGACAGGATCCATACATCATGGACCTGAGTGAACGGAAGGCTGGCTCGTATATCCTTTCAACAGAGATAAACGGAAGAAACATAAACCGGAAGGTGACACTGATACGCTGAAATATGATGAAACGTCTGGCAAAAAGCATACTGCTTGCAGCAGGATTCCTTTTCCTTTTGGGAGGCGCAGAAACTTCTGCCCAGGTAAGCCATGGTGGTACTCCGGCGAGTTTCGTGAAAGGATTACCGGTATTAACGGATGTATCCGCCCGGATTGCTCCTCCTTCCCTGCAAGGGGTTGCACGCGAGGATTCGCTCCGGCCGGTCCCGTATCGTTTTGCGGTGCATGTTCCGGTTGACCTGGATCTGATGCACGATGGCCATCTGGAAGGTTCCGGGAGTGAGGATGCCATGATCCGCCTTCGGATTGAGGCCCCGGGCGCCCTTGGAATTATCCTGTATTTCGACCGGTTCCGTATCCCCGAAGGTGGCCGTCTTTTCGTCTATGATCCTGGCATGAGGCAGGTTCTTGGCGCATTTACCTCCGCCAGCAATAAACCTTCCGGAACTTTTGCCACAGGCTGTATCCGCGGGTCTTCACTGATCCTTGAATACAATCACCCTGAAGGATCAGGTGCGATGCCTGACATACACATCAATGAGATCGGGTGGGCATACCGTGGCATTTACCGGGATCCGGGGGTTACGGAAGGATTTGGCCAGTCGGGAGATTGCGAGGTCAATGTGAACTGCCCCGAGGGCGACGGGTGGAAGCTGCAGAAACAGGGTGTGGCCAGGATTCAGGTGAAGCGTCCCGGCGGAACCATGTGGTGTTCCGGATCGCTGGTCAATAACGTTCGTCATGATGGCACTCCCTATTTCCTTACGGCCGACCATTGCGGGAGGTTTTCCTCCGCGCAGGATCTTACACAATGGGTATTTGATTTCAATTATGAGTCGCCGGGATGTCCAAATCCCCCCCAGGAGCCCGGCAGATCTTCGGTTACCGGGGCCCTGCTTGTTGCCAGGGGAGGAGATTCGGGGAACACCGGTTCCGATTTCTTCCTGGTCCTCCTGCAGGAGGAGATTCCGGAAACCTGGCATCTCTATTTCAACGGGTGGGACCGGAGTGAGGAACCGAGCCCTCCTGGAACCGGGATACATCATCCGCAGGGCGATATCCGGAAGATATCAACCTATACCTCCCCGCTGGTAAGCTCTTCATGGCTGGGACATGTGCCGGGATCCCACTGGCGGGTCGTCTGGGCGGAAACGCAGAGCGGCCACGGTGTGACGGAACCAGGTTCAAGCGGTTCTCCGATCTTCAATAATGCCGGCAGGGTTGTCGGGACGCTTACCGGCGGCGATGCCTCCTGCGCCCCTTCCCAGCTGGATCAGCCCGATTATTATGGCAAGTTTCTCTGGCACTGGGACAGGAATGGCTCCGATTCGGCCAGCGTGCTCAAATACTGGCTCGATCCCGATAACACTGACATCATGGCTATCGACGGATGGACAGTAGGAGTAGAGGAGCCTCTTCCGGAACCGGAAACCCTGTTTCATCCGAATCCCTGTAGCGGTGATCTGACTGTGGAGCCCCTCACGGCAGGGTCATATCGTTTTGTACTGACCGATATCCGGGGAAAGATGCACCTCGACAGGGTTATGACCGTTCACGGAGATGGAAAAACCACCCTTGATCTTTCTCACATCCCTCAGGGGATCTATTTCCTTCGGGTCGGAAACGGCAGGACAACCATGACAGGAAAGGTGATAAAATTCTGATCATTTGATGCACCGGTTGCTTACAGGGGAGCCGTTCCGGGACATCGCCGGCCGGATCGCGGGGGGCGGACGAATCACCCCGGAGGAGGCATTGTTCCTGCACAATGAGGCAGATCTGGGACTGCTCGGTATGCTGGCCGACCAGGTTCGCTTCAGGCTTAATGGTGATCAGGTTTGTTATATCCGGAATTTTCACATCGAACCCACCAATGTTTGTGTCAACCAATGCAGGTTCTGTTCATACTCGCATCATTACAGCGGGGTGCAATGGGAACTTAAGGTGGAAGAGATCCTGGAAAAAGTAAGGCAACAGGACCGCGCAGTCAGGGAGCTCCATATGACCGGAGCGGTTCATCCGGGTCGTGATCTCCGGTATTACGGCGAACTGCTTGAGAAAATCCGGGCCATACGGCCCGATATCCATCTCAAGGCCTATTCGGCGGTGGAGCTGGATTATATGATACGGAAGTCGGGAGTGAGCTACATGCACGGGCTGGAATATCTCAAATCATGCGGACTGGGATCCATTCCGGGGGGCGGGGCAGAGATCTTCGATGAAGGGATCCGGCAGCAGATCTGCGGCATGAAATCCACTTCAGAGGCCTGGCTTGAGATCCATGAAACCGCTCACAGGCTCGGACTTCCCTCGAACGCGACCATGCTTTACGGTCATTTGGAAAAGCCTGAACACCGGATCGATCACCTGAACCGGCTCAGGGAATTGCAGGATCGTACCGGGGGATTCAATGCATTCATTCCGCTTAAATTCAGGAACAGCAATCATGCCATGAGCGAAGTTCCGGAGGTGCCCTTTACGGAGGACCTCCGGGTGTACGCCATTTCAAGGATCTTTCTCGACAACTTTCCCCATTTGAAGGCCTACTGGCCCGCCATCGGAAAACAGGCAGCCCAGGTGACCCTCTCGTTCGGGGCGGATGACATGGATGGCACCATCAACGACTCTACCAAAATATATTCCATGGCCGGTTCCGCGGAGGTAAATCCGCTTTTTACCGTTTCTGAAATGGTAGATTTTATCAGGGCCGCAGGCAAGGTTCCGGTAGAAAGGGATTCGTATTACTGTCCGGTTGCTGTCATGAGCTAGCCGCTTCCCCTGGTCCGGGGTTTCTTTTCTCCTCTTCTTCCCATGCTCCCCGGATCCTTTGTTCGCACAGGTGGGTCAGATCCCTGATGGTTCCCTCTTTAAAAGACGAGCAGGGGATCGGATCGAGCACGGCCACGCGGATCCGGCGATTGGGGTAGATCAGGAACCCCCCTTTTTTAACAGCCCTGGCGGTTCCATGGACCATGATGGGCTGTACATCGCATTGGGTCTCAAAAGCCAGACGGAATGCTCCCGACTTGAAGGGATGGATCCTGCCGTCGGGTGAACGGGTTCCTTCGGGGAACATCATAACTGAATTGCCCTCCTGAAGAGCCTTCGCGGCACGGTCCATCATACGCAGCTTGCTTCGCCCCTGCGAGCGTTCAATCGGGATGTACCTGCTCAGATACATGTTCCATCCGATGAACGGGATCACGAACAACCCTTGTTTGGCAACCCATTTGAAGGGCACATGCAGTCCGAACAGCACCATGATATCCGCGCCCGACTGGTGGTTGGCCACCATGACACAGGGCTTTCCCCGCGCGATCTTATCCCTTCCGGTGATCCGGACCTTCCAGAGGGGGTTCAGGGCAAATGTTACATCAGACCAGTAGCAATTATAGGCGTGCAGGATTCTTCGTTTATGGTCAAATGGCATGGTGACCAGCCAAATCAAAAGCGCTGCCAGGAAGAAAATGCTGGAAACTGAGAAAAGCATGACCCAGAAATAAACGGATGCAATGCGTTGAAGAATCGGACTTTTCATGAATTCAGATTTCATTCAGGTTTTGCTGGTAGCGTCTCCATTTTTCCACAACGGAGCTAAAATCTGGGGGGAGCACCGTATCGAAAAACATGGTTTTGCCTGTCGAAGGATGGATGAATCCCAGCGATTTTGCATGCAGCGCTTGTCGTGGCATCAGTTCAAAGCAGTTCATGATGAATTGCTTATACCGGCTAAAGGTGGTTCCTTTGAGGATACGGTTACCCCCGTAGGCAACATCGTTGAATAGCGGATGGCCGAGGTGTTTCAGATGGACCCTGATCTGATGGGTCCGGCCGGTCTCCAGCCTGCATTCGATCAGGGTCGTGTAACCGAAGCTTTCAAGGGTCCTGTAATGGGTTACGGCATGGCGTCCCTTCTCCGGGTCATCCGTCACGGTCATGACCAGGCGGTTGCGTTGATCCCGCAGGATATTTCCGGTGATGGTACCATCCGAAGGGCTGGGAGCCCCCCAGACCAGGGCCTGGTAGGTCCGGTTGATCGTATGGTTGAAGAACTGCCGGGCCAGCCGGCTCTGTGCCAGTTCATTCTTGGCCATCAGCAGGATGCCTGAAGTATCCTTGTCGATGCGGTGCGCAAGATAGGGCTGAAAGGCGGTTCCAAGTTTGTTGTTCTGTTCCTGAAGATGGTAGAGGACTGCATTCTGCAGGGTTCCTGTGAAATTGCCGTGTCCGGGATGGACAACCATTCCGGCGGCCTTGTTGATCACGAGGATATCCTCATCCTCAAATACGATGTCGAAGGGGATGTTCTCCGGATAGATTTCGGTGTCTCTGGGAGGCCATGCCATCACGATGGTCACCACGTCGAGGGGTTTAACCCGGTAATTAGGTTTTACAGGCTTGTCGTTTACCAGGATATTGCCGGCATGGGCGGCATTCTGGAGCCTGTTGCGGGTGGCATTTTCGATTTTATCGGTCAGGTAACGGTCGATGCGCAGCAACGCCTGTCCTTTATCTACGACGAACCTGAAGTGTTCAAACAACTCTCCCGATTCTTCCTGCAGTTCGGGATCCGGTCCGGTCTCGTCGGCCATGGAGTGTCAGCGGGTAATGACGATCCGGGTGGTGGCCGTGCGTCTGCCGGCTTTATCTTTCAGAACCAGCAGGTATAGCGCCGGCGGAAGGTGCGAAACCGACAGGGCTCCGGAGGCCGGGACACGATGGACCACCTGTCCGTACAGGTTGAGTATCTCCACCGAATAACCGGTAACATCAAGGTTCTGCGGATAGCGGATATGAAGAAGGGAACCATCCGAGGGATTCGGATAAACAACCAGGGCAGTTTCGCTTTCAGGGGCGGGGATGCCCACAGGCAGGGGCTTCCCCACCAGCGGCCGTATCATCAGCGATCCGGAATAGGAACTCTCCATCCACTGTCCGGTCACGTTATAGAGGATGTTGGTATGGCTGTCGTTGTAACGGTCGAACCCCAGGTTAAGGTTATCGGAGGTGGTCTGGATCCATCCCACGTAAAAGGTTCCCGTGAGCCGCACCGGCCTTTCCAGGTGATAGGTGACAAATTCGTTCAGGCTGTCGGCAAAAAGAGGAACCACCAGGTCGGAATAGACGGTATCGCCTGGTCTGCCGTTATTGTCGTTCCAGACACAGAGGTAAAAATTCTTTTCGTTGCTGCCGCTCAGTGTCCGGTTAAAATAGAGGTTAACGGCCCGCAGGGTGTCGGGTGATTTATTGAGCCTGAAACGGCAGGCGAGCTTACCGGAGGCGATGCTTAGACCGTATCCTGCATCCGGTGTGCCGTCGTCGTAGGCAAAAAAATTGTAGAACCGCTGCCATGACTCGATCGTATCCCCAAGGAGAGATCCCGGCAGATTTTCATATATGACGTGACGCACCAGAAAAGCCGCACTGTCGCGCTGATAGAGCGGGAAGAGATAAGGTACCGGAGGATGGGCGAAGGGGGGATATGTCACGTATCCGCTGGTATAAAACGGATTGATCAGGGAATTACCTCCATCATAGGTTTTGACAAACGAACCGTCGGGGCTTGACAACCGGTAATAGTAGTGGCAATCCCGTGGCTGAACATCCCTGTTGCTGATGAGGATGTCGATGGTATCTTTTAATTCCCCTGTGGGATCGTCGGCATAATGCGGATAGGGCATCATGGAATAATTTTTCAGCATGGAGGGAGGGCGCTCGATGAAACGGATCTCAGGGTAGATGGTGTCGAAGACCGAACGGGAATGGCTGAGGTAAATATTGTCGAGGTTCCAGTGGTCACAATTGCTCTGCCAGCTTGGTTCGACATCGGTGGCCAGGCTGACCCTGTTGTGGAACCGGAAACGGAAATTTTTCCTGAAGAACTTAGGATCAGTCACAGGGATCAGTACCTGAACAAAATACCGGCCATTGTTCAGCAGGAAGGTGTCGAGGGCCATGCCCTTTATTTGCCAGATTTTTTCCCACAGATCGGGAACATGGATCGTGTCGGTGGGTGTGATGCTGTCGAATCCGGGGCGTATGAAGAATTCGAGGGTAAGCGAATCGGAAGTTTCCGGCGAGCGTCCCCTGCCCTGTGGCTGGTAATAAAAGCTGAGTACGACCGAGTCGGCGGGTGTGAGGGCTTTCGGCACGGGACTGAGGAGGGAGTCGAGCCGGATATAGCGGGATGTGAGGTAGTCGGCAATGAAGGATGCAGGGCCGGGAACTGCACGGCTGTACATCCGCCCCGAATCATTTACCGCATCAAAGGTTATGGCGCCGAAATTGATCGGGTAGACAGGAATGTCAGTGTTCCGGAAGGTATACCGGTCGGCCCATCTTTCGGCAGAAGGGAATACATCGCCTGACGAGAAATCGTCGAAGAATGGAAGTGTTACCGGCGTGGTGTCGGGCTCCGGAGCCGGAATACCCATCCTTGCCATCGCTCCGATCCTGGCCTGAATGACCGGATTTGTCTCTAATCCCGTGAGGATCTCCTGGGCAAAAACACCAGGGATCAATACCGGCAGGCACAGTAAAAACAAAGCTGTGAGAATGGTTCCCGGTAATGTTCGTTGTTTGGCTTTATTCAATGGTCAGTTATTGATTCAGACTATTCATCAGAATAACGGTCATAGTTCGCTTGTAGTATCGGTCAGGGTGGTGTCGGGGACGAAAACTTCTCCCCGTGATCCCAGCCCGACCTGCAGGTCAATATACGATCCTTTATCCAGACGGGTGCCGGGACTGATGATCTTGCCCTGATATAACTGCTGCTGTACCGCATCGTCGTCGAAGGCGGGGATATAGCTGATCCTTCCGGACCGCAAACCAGCCGAGATCAGGATAGCCTGTGCCTGTCGCAGGGTGAGTGAGCGGAGGTCGGGCATCACGGTTTTTTCGGGAACGAACGAAACGATCGTAAGATAGATGGTGCGGTTTCGCTTGACCCTCGATCCGGAGTAAGGATCCTGGGTGAGCACCGCACCTTTGTCTTTTTCCGGATCCGGGATGGAATCGACAATGAAGAAATTATAGTCACGGTATATCGGGTTGCCGATGATCTCATGGATCTTGAGGTTCTTGAAGTCGGGCACCACGATGTATTCATCATGTTTGGTGTACCATTTGAGCGATTGCAGTACGAGCCAGACCAGGAGTGCCGTGATGGCGGCAGCGATCAGCAGATGTTTCAGAACCGTCTTGACCATGGATCAGGATCTTTCCCCCGCAAACTTACAGAAAATTCGGATTGGCAGGCGATAAGCCTCAATTTCTCTTATTTTTGCCTGCCAAATGATACAAAATATGCTGCATGTTGCCATTGTCGCGGGCGGCGATTCGGGAGAATATCCAATCTCGGTCAAAAGCGGCCGCCAGGTCGAGTTGTACATGGACCGGTCAAAGTACATACCTTATCTGATTTACGTCAAAGGATCCCGATGGACATACCGTATCGGGCGGAAGTTTTTCCCTGTCGACCTTAATGATTTTTCCCTGAGAATCGGCCGGAGAAAGATCCGTTTCGATCTCGTGTTCAATGCGATCCATGGCACACCCGGCGAAAACGGACGCATTCAGGGGTATTTCGATATGCTGGGTATTCCTTATACGTCAGGCGGGGTGACCACATCGGCCCTTACCTTCAGCAAGCACTTCTGCAAAGAGGTGGTGGCAGCCTCCGGCGTCCGCACACCTGCCTCGGTGGTATTTCTGCAAAAGCGACCTCACATGGAAAAGGAGATTCTTTCGTCGCTTTCCCTGCCTGTGTTCATCAAGCCGAACAATGGAGGATCGAGCGTGGGCATGTCGAAGGTGCATCAGCGGCGGGATCTGAAAGGCGCGCTTGAAAAGGCTTTCCGGGAGGACCATGAGGTGCTGGTTGAGGCATTCGTTGCCGGAAGGGAACTCACCTGCGGGGTGCTCCGTACCGGAGGAAAGGTGTTGGCCCTGCCTGTTACAGAGATCATCCCGAAAAACGAGTTTTTCGATTATGAGGCCAAATACCGGAAAGGAATGTCGGATGAGGTGGTTCCAGCCCATATTCCGGAGGAGGTGAGCGAAAGGTGCCGGAATATCTCTGTCGACCTGTATGGTCATCTCAACTGCCGGGGTGTGGTTCGTTTCGACTATATTTTTGATGGCGGGGAGTTTTATTTTCTCGAGGTCAATACCGTTCCGGGGCTTACCGCCGCCAGTATCGTACCCAAAATGGCCGCAGCCCGGGGGTGGAGTTTTACCGGCCTGCTTAACCGTATCATGGAGGAGACATTGAGAAATGGGAAATGATCTTGTTTTTGCGACGAATAATGAGCACAAGCTCCGGGAGATCAGGGAGATTATCGGGAATGCGGTACGGATCCTGGGATTGAAGGATATCGGGCTCGATGTGGAGATCCCGGAAACGGGTGATACGCTGGAGGAGAACGCACGGCAGAAGGCCCGGTTTGTTTACGAAAGGACCGGACGGGATTGTTTTGCCGACGACACCGGGCTGGAAATTGAGGCGCTTGGTGGACGACCGGGTGTATATTCGGCGCGGTATGCCGGTGAAGGGTGCACCTTTGCCGACAACGTCCGGAAGGTACTGCAGGAGATGGAGGGTATGGAAAACCGGAAAGCTCAGTTCCGGTGCGTGATTTGCCTGATAACAGAAGGCCGCGAACACTTGTTTGAAGGCAGTGTCCGCGGCCGTATTAATGATTCTTCAAAAGGTTCAGACGGATTCGGGTACGATCCTGTTTTCATTCCTGATGGCCACCGGTCGACCTTTGCCGAGATGCCTCCGCATCTGAAAAACGGGATCAGTCACCGGGGCAGGGCGGTTCATGGGTTGTTGGGGCATTTAAGAAGAGTGACTGAGTGACTCAGTCACTCAGTCACTCAGTCACTCATTAAGTAATTACGGAAAAACCAATCCCGGATATTCCGTCACGCTGACCTGGGGAATCGTTGATCCATATTTGGCATTGATCGCCTGGATAAAGTAATTGGCGGCAACGGCACTACCCCTGGGACAGAGATGCACCCCGTCGGTTGAGAAGAGTCCGCCGGTTACAAAGGTCATGCTCAGCTTGACGCCGTCAAAGACCATCCCTGTGGCGAAGTTCTTCATGTTCGCATTCATGTCGGAAACCGCAAGTCCTTTCTGGTTGGCCGTTTGCATAATGATCTGATTGTAGGCGGTCACGGCGGCCTGCAGGTTAAGCTGCTCGCTCTTTTGCAGCACGAACCGTCCGGGAATCGGGTAAGGTTTGAGGGCAACCGGGTCGGCTACGCCCATGCCTTTACATTTGATCGAATCGGTAGGAAGATTCAACAGGAACAAGTCCTCCGGCGCCATCTGCACCCATTGTCCGGCTGTGGTGGTGATAACGAAAGGATTGAGTCCGGGTTGCCATACGATCTCCGGATGGCCGTACATGGTATACAGCAGGTTGAGTCCTGCCGCCTGCGCCGAATCCAGAAGCACGCCATTGTAAGGCAGCGATTTGGAAACGGTATTGAAGAAGGGGATTGAGGTGATATCCGGAATTGTTGCTACCACTCCCCTGGGATTTTTGGGAGAACTCATGAGGGTTTCCACTGCCATATTGAAATACTTCGCAAAGGTATCGACCGGGGTGATGAGGACATCGGTTCCGCTGACCGCCGACAAGAGTATGTCGTTATTGCCGATCCACAGGGAGAAGAAAGTCGGTTCCTGGGCTACGGCATCCTGCATGACTGTGGTGACGGGGCTGGTGGCGAAACGGGCAAAAAAGGGATTCCCGAGTTGCGGATGTCCGTAACCAGGTATGAAGAGTTCCTTGACCCGGATGCCTGGAACACCCATATTGTTGTAAGGTCCGGCGGTGAGCGGCGGAGCGAAGAGTTCCTGCTGCAGTTTTCCCTGGTCGGGATTGTCGACTGCGAAACCTGGTTTCAGGGTGGCGCCGGTTTGCTGGCCCTGACAGTCGTAAACCGGCATGATCCGCAGGATCATCTTGGTATAGAAGTAAGGACCTGCGGGCGTAAGCATGAATCCCACGCCATCTTCGGTTCCGATCAGCGGCTGGCGGAATTCCCCGCCTCCGGCCAGCATGAACTGACCTGCCATCAGGTTGGCGATGGAATAATCCTGGGCGGAGCGGTAGAGTGCGTTGTCGGTAAATCCGGCGGTGAGTGAATTGCCGACTGCCACGTATCTGGTGAAATCGGCCGCACCCTTTCCGGCTACCAGTTCATCGATCTTGCGTTCACAGGAGACGAAGAGCGATAAGGCAACTATGATGAATATGATTCTTTTCATAATGTCTCTCATTTAATATTAGAAATTATAGGTTAAACCGATCGAAGGGGTATACACGGCGTTCTTGTAGGTGCCGGCAAAATTTTCCGGAGAGTAGGTCGCCTCCCTTTCGGCGCCGTTTATATAAAGGAATGAAGCGTCGATGCTGAGCCCTTTCACCGGGTAGAGGGAGAGACCGCAGGTAAGGCCGATCTGGTTCAGACTGGGAGTCTGTGGGTGGAGATAATCATCCTGAACGGGGGAGGGATCATAATATCCTCCGATCCTCACCGTGAGCAGGTCGTTCATCCTGTACTGGGCGCCGACCCTGGTGATCAGGTGGTTTTTGTAAAGGGCGGGCGATGCCGAACGGGTGATGGCCTGGTCGGGGGTTTTATTTTCAAACTCGAATACCAGACTGTCGTATTGGCTCCAGAAAACATAGCAGAGGTTGAATCCCACCATGAACTTTCCAAATTCGTAAGATGCGCCGAAGTCGAGATTCGATACCAGCGGGAGGGAGGTGTTTGCAGTAGTGTTTGGAAACCGGGTCGACAGTGACGCAGGTACATTGAAGGTTACATCGGCGCCTTCTACCTTCATATCGATCTTCGAACGGTAGTCGATACCAAGACTCAGCCCTTTGACCGGGTGAACCTGAACACCAACGTTGTAACCCAGCCGGGTGGTGGAACCTTTGAGGTTGAGGGAGCCCTCTCCGCTATAACCGTCGAGCGGAAGCGCCTTGTTCATATCCACAGTACCCCAGGCGATGACAAGCCCGGCGCCGATTCCAACGATGTCCTTGAACTTATAGGAAACAGTCGGTTGAAAAGTAAATGCCCTGAACGAGATGTCCTGGATCAGGTACCTTCCCTTCCAGTCCTTGCCCCAGGAGAGCCCGTTGCCATAAGGAGTGTTGACTGCGAGTCCCACGCTGAGATTCGGAAGAGGTTTATAAGCGGCATAAAAATAAAGGGGGAAGTTCAGCTTGTGTTCGATATGGGCCTG
>CAYWHQ010000033.1:0-12741 GCA_964457665.1 uncultured Prolixibacteraceae bacterium
GAGACTATTTTTCTCGCATTTGCCCTGGTCGTGCTGGTCATTTTTGTTTTTCTGAGAAGTTGGAGAACCACATTGATCCCCATTATTGCTATTCCTATCTCGCTTGTCAGCAGTTTTTTCATCATGTATGTCGCCGGTTTCTCCATCAATATCCTGACGCTTCTGGGTATCGTTCTGGCTACCGGGCTTGTGGTAGATGATGCCATCGTCGTGCTGGAAAACATCTATCACAAGATAGAGCAGGGCATGGATCCCATTGAAGCGGGCTACAAAGGTTCCAGGGAGATATATTTTGCCATTATATCGACGACCATTACCCTGGCAGCGGTTTTTATTCCCATCATATTCCTGCAGGGGCTTACCGGCAGGCTTTTCCGGGAATTCGGGATTGTGGTAGCGGGATCAGTGCTTGTATCCGCTCTTGTCTCCCTTACCCTGACCCCCATGATGAGTTCGAGAATGCTCAGGAAATCGGAGCATCACAGCAGGTTTTTCATTGCATCGGAACGGTTCATAGACCGCATGATCTCATTATACAACAGCTCCCTGGAGCGGTTTATCAGACACCGCTGGATCTCCATCCTGATCATCATTCTATCTGCCGGAATCATTGCCGGAATCGGATCCTTACTTTCGTCGGAACTGGCGCCGATGGAGGATAAAAGCCGGTTGGCGGTGGTGGCAACGGCCCCTGAGGGAACCTCTTTCGAACTGATGGATAGTTATATGCTTCAACTGATTCATCTGGCGGATACCCTTCCGGAGAAGAGGGCAATCATTGCGGTGACATCTCCCGGTTTCGGAGCTTCCACATCGGTCAATACGGGATTTGTCAGAGTGATGCTGACGGAGCCATCCATAAGGGAGCGATCTCAGCAGGATCTGGCTAACCTCCTCGGTAAACAACTTCGTCAATTCAGTTTTGCCAGGGCTTTTGTCACCCAGGAACAAACCATCGGAGGAGGCCGGGGTGGGGGGTTACCAGTACAGTTTGTCATTCAGGCTGCCAATTTCGACCGTCTGAAGAATCAATTACCGGGATTCATGGAAAAAGTGCAGTCGGACCCAATGTTTCAGGTATCCGATCTCAACCTGAAATTCAATAAACCCGAGCTGTCGGTTGAAATTGACCGGGACCGGGCTCAGGTTCTGGGAGTCAATGTCAGGGACGTTGCAGAGAACCTGCAGTTGTATTTCAGCGGACAGCGTTATGGCTATTTCATCATGAATTCGAAGCAGTACCAGGTGATTGGTCAGGCTGACCGGCTGAAAAGGGAGAAACCCCTGGATTTGAGCTCGATCTATATCAGAAATAACAAAGGGGAACTCATTCAGCTCGACAATCTTGTCAAACTCACTCAGCAGAGCAATCCGCCTCAGCTGTACCGTTACAACCGGTATATTTCTGCTACCGTTTCAGCTCAGCCAGGCGGGGAAACGACATTGGGAGAAGGGATCAGCCGGATGCGGGAGATCGCCGAAGAGACGCTGGATGATACGTTCACTTTTGCACTGGCAGGGATTTCGAAGGAATTTGAAGACAGTTCCGGTTCCCTTGCATTTGCCTTTCTGCTGGCCCTTCTGCTGGTTTATCTGATTCTTTCGGCACAGTTTGAAAGTTTCATTGACCCGCTGATCATCATGTTTACGGTTCCCCTGGCATTGGCCGGAGCAGTACTTTCGCTCTGGATTTTCGGTCAGACGATCAATATCTTCAGTCAGATCGGTGTGATCGTTCTGATCGGTATCGTGACAAAAAACGGGATACTGATTGTGGAATTTGCCAATCAGCGCAGGGGAGCAGGACTCACCGTGCGCGAATCCGTCATAGATGCAGCAACCAGGAGGCTCAGGCCCATTCTGATGACAAGTCTTGCAACCGCACTGGGTGCGCTTCCGATTGCCCTGGCACTTGGAGCTTCTGCCAGAAGCAGGATTCCCATGGGTATCACCATTATCGGGGGATTACTCTTTTCGCTGATTCTGACCCTGTACGTTATCCCTGCATTATACACTTATCTGTCAAGATCACGGAAGCGATGAAACAAGCAACTAAAGGAAGAGTCCTTTTCCTTATCGGGATATTGACTTTTGGCTTCGGCATGATCCTGCAATTCGCTAAAGGGCAGGAGGTCATTACACTTCCGGAAGCACTCAACACCGGTATTGCAAATAACTTCTCCATCGTATTGCAACGAAATGAGGCAGCGGTTGCAGCAAACAACAACACGCTGGGCAATGCGGGTCTCTGGCCGGCGCTTACCCTCAGCGGAGCCAATAATAACTCCTTTCAGACAACGCACCAGGAGACCGCCAGCGGTAGCACCAAGGATGTGGTCAATGCGCCATCGATGACACTGAATGCCGGGATAGCGCTCAATTGGACACTTTTCGACGGTTTTAACATGTTTGTCAGTAAAAGGATGCTTGGTACACTGGAAGACCTTGGACAAACAGGCACCCGGATTGTAATGGAACAGACAATCCAGGAGATCATGCTGACCTATTACGGGATCATCCAGCAAAAGAAGATGGTATTGGTAAGAAAACAGGCCGTTGATCTCTCCCTCCAGCGAAAAAGGATCGCCGAGGCAAAGCTTTCGCTTGGAGCCGGGTCCAACCTTATGCTTCTTCAATCGACCGTTGACCTGAATGCCGACAGTACGGCCCTGATCCAGCAGATCACTGCCCTGAACAATACACGCACTGATTTTAACCGGCTGCTTGCACGGGAACCATCCACCCGGTTCGATATTCTTGATTCCATAAGTCTTCGCGATACCCTGATACTCGACACACTGCTGAAGCAAGCCCTGGCACAGAATGCCTTACTTATCGACGCCAGGTACAGGCTCCATTACGCAGACCTTGAAGTCAGGCAGATGCAGGCTGACCGGTACCCGGTTCTGAATCTGACCGGCGGATACAATTACAATGAGCTCCATTCACAGACCGGTTATCTTACTTTTAATCAGAGCCATGGTCTTTCAATTGGGGTGAATCTCTCCATGAACCTGTTCGACGGGATGAATGTAAACCGGCGCATACGAAATGCAAAGATCCTGCTCAACTCCAGTGAGACTGAACTCCAGGACGCTGAACTCAGGCTGAAGACGGATCTTATTAAAATATTCGACCAGTATCAGACGAACCTTGAAATTATAAGGATGCAGCTGTCGAATGTACGTGTAGCCGGTGAGAATGTGGATATTGCTTTTGAAAAATACAAGCTGGGAAGTATCAATGATATAGAGTTGAGGGAGATACAGAAAAAACTGATCGAGGCTCAATATGAGTTGCTGCTCTCCCAGTTTGAGGCAAAGAAGGCGGAAGTTGAGCTCATCAGGATCAGCGGAAATCTCTTGAACTGATCACTTTTTTTCCATATATTTGTAATGAATATTATTCAGGAAGGAGGGTCATCATGGAAGATCTGCTCAGGGAATATTTCGAAAGGAAGCATCGCGATCTGGATCAGAGCAAGGTTAGTCATGGGCTCCCGGTTGTCACCCTGTCGAGGGAATACGGGTGTCCGTCGAAACTGATTGCCAGGTTGCTGGCTGATGCTATCAATCGCCGGTTGAAAACACCTCTGCAGGTGCCCTGGAAATTCATCAGCAAGGAGATCATGGAAGAGGCGGCTAAAGATCTTCAGATGAAGACAGTGGAGCTGAATTATCTGTTAAGTTCCGGGAATAAAGGATTGCTGGAGGACATCCTCACCTCGTTTACTCCGGTATATGCCAGCAATATCAAGTTAAAGAAAACGCTTGTAAGGGTAGTCAAAGGGCTTGCAGCCCGGGGTAATGTGATCATGGTTGGAAGAGGGAGTTCGGCCATTCTGCAGGGGATCCCCGGCACCTTTCATGTACGGTTGCAGGCACCGGTGGAGTGGCGTATCCGGGAGGTCTCAAGGGTGAAAAACATTCCCGCGTCCGAGGCGGCCAACCTGGTTTCATCTACCGACCGGAAGAGAACCGAGCTGATTGAAATGGTTTTTGGCAAGCGATTCAGTATGGAGATTTTTGACCTGGTGATCAACTGCGAGCGATTCACGGTTGATCAGATCGTGGAGCTTATGTTGAAAGCGATTCTGCTTAAAAGGATCATAGATTAGATGAGTCCTCTGAGATCCTCTTTAACAACCGACGAGGGGGTCACGGCAAAAGGCCTCAGGTGGAAGAGTGATCTTTCTTTTTTGAATTTCTCCTCTCCTCCCCCTGTGATATTTAACATGATTAAATCGTCGGTTCCAATATGTCCCTCCTCCGCTGCCCGGATGAGTGAAGCTGTTGCCACGGCGGCTGCAGGATGGATGTCGACCCCTTCGGTCTCAAGAAATACTGCTCCAGCCTCCAGGGCTTCCTCATTGCTCACGGCGTACATGTTTCCCCCGTTGTCCTTCATGGCATCAAACAACCCCCCTGCAAGTCCATAAGGAGGTTTCCGGTTGGAAAGTACTTTTGCCATGATCTTTCCGGCAGCATCCCTGGATTCCTGGTCGGTCATGGGAAAAAGCTCCCTGGAATTCGCATTCCACGCATCCACCATAGGTTTAAAGGGCAGATTCTGGGAGAGCATCAGTTTCATCCGGTTATTGCCGAACCTGCCATCGGCAATAAATCTGAGATTTGCTTCCCATGCGGCAATGGCGCCGGTACCGGAGCCCACGGCCTGAAAATAATACGCAGGGATCCTGCCAATATGATTAACCGCTGAGAGGACTGTGGTTCCCATGCCATCGCGCCTGGCAACGTTCCGGGCGCCTCCTTCCGGGAGGTATCCTTCGAGATTGCATATCAATCCTGACAGATGGATGGCATCAAAATAGTCGCTGCCCGTCTCTGTACAGATCAGTCTGACACAGGGGTCAAGCGGGGAATCAAACCAAAGGACATCGATGGTATCATAAGGAACACAAAGCAATAAGGGAATCTTATTATCAGAGCATACCCGGGCAAAGGAGCGTGCGGTATTTCCGGCTGAAGCAACCACGAGGGTCTTCCCCATGCCAGGATCCAGGCGGGCGCAAACCGCGTATGCTTCGGTTTCCTTGAAAGAGCAGGTCTTCATCCGGGCGCCTTGTTCCGGCCAGTAACCGCTGAAGGTGATGTACAGATTTTCCAGTCCGAGATAACCCGCCAGCCCCTGGCTTTTGTATGTTACAGGGGCGCCTGATCCCTCGAGGGTTCGGGTGACTGGTAGCCAGCAGTCGTATTTGTAAAATCCCCTTGCATCGGGACCGGGGCGAAACTGTTTGTCACGGTAAACGGCTCGCAGCAGATGTGGTTGGGAGTTCGAGGGTTCTTCCAGCATCCAGTTCCTGTCCGGATAAAACTTACCGGTTACCGGGGATTGGAGCAGATATTTTTCATTGAATTCCATAGGCCGGGATTAACTTCCGGTACAAAAGTAGGGAATCGGTTTCAGAGCGCAAAAGGCATCTTTCTTTCAGGGCTTTATCCACTTCAGGCGAAATGGCTCTGCATCGTCATTCAGCCGAACGATCTCCGCTACGTAAATCCCGCTTTTCAACGAGGAGGAAGCGTTCACCCTGCAGGGCAGAATGGGGTCAAACCTGGTGCTGATCACCATCCGGCCTGCGGCATCGAATAATCTTAACAGCCAGGTTCCTGCTTCATCGGACAAGATTAACAGAGATCCATCGGAGGATGTACTAATTCTGAACTTTTCAGGTTGATGTTGCTTTTCCATTCCCACATGAATATCGCGAATACAACGTATGGAATATTTCATTGATTTGTACCAGTCATAGGTGGCAGAGGAGGCATTATCATAGCTCAGGTAGCGTTCTCTCGCGAGGTTGCTGCTTATCCAGGTAGATGTCCAGAATACAGCATGGGTATTCAGAAGCTGGAATCGCATGAACTGGTGGGCATCGTACTCGCCTGCCGGAAGCGCCATGAACCCGCTGCTGTTGTTGCCCCCGGTATTGGGGGGGCTCCAGTGGGCATATCCTGGTTCTTTCATCTTCCCTCCTGCCACAGTAGCTCCTCCCAGAAAATTTTCAAGTTCCGTCCACTCTTCATCCGTTGGAACATGCCA
Organism: uncultured Prolixibacteraceae bacterium; assembly: GCA_964457665.1. Lineage (GTDB taxonomy): Bacteria > Bacteroidota > Bacteroidia > Bacteroidales > FEN-979 > CAYWHQ01. The sequence continues at coordinate 6,067 of CAYWHQ010000033.1, forward strand.
TCCTGACGGACAAACACCCTGTGATCCGGGAATGTTTGACTGCCGCATGGCTGCATCCCAGGTATACAGGCGGCCATAGATGGAGGCCAGACTGTCGGAGTTGTTATAGGAAGCCACATCAGGGATCACGGCGCCATCGTCATAATGCAGTGAACTGAGATTTTCTCTCAGCCAGTATTGATTCCCGATGGTGAGTTGATGGTAAACATTGCCATCGTAATCGGTAATTACAGGAACAAGGTTGTTTGCATACCATTTGAGTTTATCGGCACTGAATCCGCCGCAGACCAGGTCGATGCAGCCGTCCAGGTCAATATCGCCGTAATGGAGCGGCCATGCTCCTGCCAGGTTGTCGATGACATTGAGCTGCCAGGTGATGGGTGAAGTTCCTTTATTCAACCATAAAGCCACCTTCCCGGAGGACTGGGCTGAAGCGGCTACGTCGATATCTCCGTCGAGATCGGCATCAAAGGCATAGCTGATGACGGCTGAATAAAAACCTGAAATAAAGTTCTTTGTCCACCCTATCGTATCACCACCGTTGTTTTTATACCAGTTCAGACCATTGTTGAAGGAGGTTCCCAGGATATCCGGTTTCCCGTCGATGTCGATGTCGATAATATGAACCTTATGGGCCTGGGTGAAAAGCGAATCTACTTCAAATTCTGCCCATTGAACCGGCGATCCACCGTCGTTTCGCCACCAGGTGATCCGGTTGGCAGCAAATGCAGCGCCTGCGAGATCAATATCGCCATCGCCATCAATGTCGGTTGTATCCACCGAACGCGCCCCGGCAAAATTCGCGGTGACCAGATGTTCGGTCCAGGTAACCGGGTTGGTACCGCTATTCTCGAACCAGCTGATGGTATTCAATCCGGCAGAGACTCCAATGACATCGAGGTCGCTGTCGCCATCAAGGTCGGCAGGCATCACTTCGTGGGCATTGGTATATCCTGCCCGGATCTGATGTTTGGTCCATTGCGGGGGAAATGATCCATCGTTTTCCCACCAGGCAAGTTCATGCCCATTCCATGCAGCTGCCACCACATCGATATGACCATCGTTGTTGAGATCGCCGGTGCGTACATAGATGGCCCCATGGAAGCCGGAAGCTACCGGATAAAAGGTCCAGGTTTCCCCGGCGCTGGTATTCCGATACCAGTTGATTTTATCTCCATCGGAAGCTGCGCAAAGGATATCCGGCAAGCCATCCTTGTCCAGATCGGTAATACAAACCCCGGCAGGTCCGTTTACGGCGCTGTCGACCACGGAGGGCAGAAACAAGTTCTGCGCATGAACCCATCCGGTCATCAGAATGAGAGATAAAAACAGGGTAAATGATCGCTTCATGTTGAAAGGATTTTTCGTAAAATTGAGCATCGTCAGAGCAGAAGTAAAAACAACTCTTTAAACCAATGGAAATAATCGCTAACCTGAACTATCCTGTCTGCAACGAGGTTTTGAAATAACTCTCTATTTTTGTGGCATGAAAAAGAGACAATTAATCTGGATTTCAGCAGTTTTAATCCTGGTACTTCTGTTGTGGCCGCTGCTTGCATCCCTGACGCTTCCGCCCGGCTATCCTGGAAATCCTGTTAACCAGATAGCCAGCCATCTTGACCTTTTCCGGATAAATTTTTTCGTTGCCTTGCTGATCGGTCCGTTTCTCGTGGTGATGATGGGGATGTACCATGACCATGTATTTGGACGGAGATTAAAGTTTTTTCGCTCAACAGGGATGACCACCCTGGTCATTTATATAGTTCTGGTATCGGTTTCTTACGGTTCGCAGCAATGGGTTCCCTCCATGATCGTAAAGGGTGATAGTGCTTCTCTGGAACGATGGTTCTTTTATTCCGGGCGCTCCACTGCGTATTTCCTGAATCAGCTGGGGTATTTTGTCTGGAGTTTCGGTGCGATGATGCTGTTTTATCCCCTATGGTGGCAATCCGGAAGACGGATTTTTATTGTGACCATCACCTATCTTTCAGCCTTTTTATCCATCCTCTCCTTTGCGGGGATGCTCATGGACAATTACCTTTTGAATTCCATGACGATATACAGCGGACTGTTGATGTTGCCGATGGCCATACTCATCATGGTGGATGTGAAAAAAACCATCCCTATTGCTTCCTGAAGGAGGCGGACACGGAGACCGGAGAACCAAGGTTCACTGCACGTTTCCCCGGTGCAGATCCGCCAGCAGTCAATGTGACGCCACCCGGAAACCATATGCTTTCCCCTTTCGGGTTTACCATGAGCAATTCATCAGGATTTAAAAGGAAATCAAGCTTCCGGGATTCCCCCGGATGGAGGGTAACCCTTTGGTACCTAATCAGGGAAGCAGAAGGTATTCTGAATGGTACGTCGCTATGGGAGATATATATTTGTACCACTTCATCGGCAGTAACTTTGCCCTCGTTGGTCACGACAAGGGAGACCTGCTGTTTCTGCCCCCGTTCGATCACCGGATGCCGGACCTCAATTCCACTATAGGCAAACCGGGTGTATCCCAAACCAAAGCCGAACGGGAACAGTGGTTCGTCGGTCATGTATTTGTATGTTCTCCCTTCCATGGAATAATCATCGAAGGCCGGCAGTTGATCAACCGAGGCCGGAAAGGTCACCGGTAACCTGCCGGAGGGAGAGATCTTGCCAAACAGAACATCTGCGATGCCATGTCCTCCCTGTTCTCCGGGGTACCACACAAAGAGAAGCGCATCAACGAGGTCGTAAACCTCTTTCAGATCAAGCGGGCTGCCACCGGTAACAACGGCAATCAGTGGTTTTTGCCGGTTCGCTGACAGTGTGTGTAAATACTCTATCTGGTTGGGAGGTAGTGATATTCCCTCTTTGTCGGCCCCCAGGCGGGTAGCGATGGCTTCGCCCTCTTCTCCTTCCCAGAGCGGGTTGATCCCCATGACCAGTATGGTAGCGTCGGCATTGTTTACATCAAAGTTCACCCTTTTTGGGGCCGACGTATCTTCTCCGGTCAGAAGAAATCCATGATGGTAAGTGATCCGTGTTCCGGCATCCACGGCAGCCGTGATTCCTTCCAGGATTGTCACCGCGTGTGCAGTCACCCCGTTATAGTTACCGAGCAGAACATCCACATCGGCGGCCAGCGGACCGGTCACGATCAACCGCTTCGCCATATCGGATAGGGGCAGCGCCCCGTTATTCTTCAGCATGACCACCGATTTGGCGGCGGCTTCCCGTGCTATGGCGACATGTTGGGCACAGTTCAGAAGCTCAGGAGAGAGGGTGTCCCATGGAGTGCTTTCGCGGGGATCGAGCAAACCCAGCCGGAAGCGGGTCCGCAGCAAGGGGGCCAGCTGACGGTCAATTTCATCCGGCGTGATGAGCTGCATCTCAACCGCCTTTGGAAGCGCCTTGTAGGCAACGCCGCAATTCAAGTTAACCCCTGCACGCAACGCCAAGGCAGCCGATTCCTCCACTGTACCGGTCACTTTGTGAAACTGGTTGAAATCAGTGATTGCCCAGCAATCACTGACGATGTGACCGCCAAAACCCCATTCGTTGCGCAGAATTTCCTGAAGCAGATAGGTACTGCCGCAGCATGGTTCATCATAGGTACGGTTGTAGGCGCACATGACGGCCTCCACCCTGCCCTCCTTCACGAGCCGTTCAAAGGCCGGGAGGTAAGTCTCCCTGAAATCCTTTACCGGTGGCAACGCGTTGAATTCGTGCCGGATCTTTTCCGGACCACTGTGTACCACGTAATGTTTGGCGCAGGCAGCAGTTTTGAGGTAAACCGGATGGCTCCCCTGCATCCCCCTCACGAACTGAACGCCTAGGGTGCCGGTCAGGTGTGGGTCTTCACCCCAGGTCTCCATGCCTCTACCCCACCGGGGATCGCGGAAGATATTGATGTTGGGAGACCAGAAACTGAGACCACCGTATTGGGTGATGTTTCCGATCTTCAGTGCAGCGTTGTATTTGATACGGGCCTCGTCGCTGATGGCCGAAGCCAGGCGGAAGATCAGGCCGGTATCGAAAGTTGCCGCGAGCCCGATGGGTTGCGGGAATACGGTGGCTCTTCCCATCCGGGCCACCCCGTGAAGCGCTTCGCTCCACCAGTTGTAGGCAGGGATCCCCAAACGATCGATGGCAGGACTGTTATATAGCATCTGTGAACATTTCTCTTCCATCGTCATTTTGCTGATAAGGTCCTGTACACGGCTTTCAAGGGGTGCCGTGGTGTCCTTCCATATATCCTGGGCATGGATGCGGGATACCGCCAGCAACAGGATCAGGGTTATCAATCTCTTTTTCATGGGGAAACTTTGTTGCAAATATCCGGGAAAATGGTTAATTGTTTAACTTGGCAGGCCGACAACGACGAAATTCACATCAAACCGTTTTCCAAATGAATACGAATGAACTGATCAAAGATATCCGGCAATTTTGTGAAGAAAATGCCAATCCGGATCTCGTGGTAAAATATTCCAGATATTTCAAGGAGGGTTACGATGCCTATGGTGTTAACACCCAAACGTTTCTTGCCAAAGTCAAAGAGTTGCTGCATACCGGGAACCTTGACCTGAACACATTGATAACCGCGGGGAATATTCTGGTAAAGAGCCCGAAATATGAGGAACCCTCTTTTGCCCTCCTGTTGCTCCGGGGGTATAAAAAGCAGTTTGACCGGGGTACTTTCGACACGCTTGGAAAATGGTTTGAGCTTGGCATAAGTAACTGGGCCCATAGCGACACCGCCTGCAGCGAGCTGCTTTCACCCATGCTTGAGAAGGGGATTATCCGCTTGGCTGATTTTGATACCTGGCGTTTTTCATTACGCCCATTTCAGCGCAGAGCAGTACCGGTTTCTCTTATCAGATCTGCTAAAAAATGCAGCGACATCCATCCATACCTTTGTTTTATCGAGGTTATGATGACGGATCGGGAGCGGGTCGTTCACCAGGGGCTGGGCTGGTTTTTGAGGGAGGCCTGGAAAATTCATCCGGAACCGGTGGAAGAATTCCTTCTCAAATGGAAGAACGATGCAGCGCGGCTGATCTTTCAATATGCCACTGAAAAGATGACAAAGGAAGACCGGGTAAGGTTCCGGAGGGACAAATAACCATGAATTTGCATGGAGTTCGTATTACTGCTCAGTCGTAACCAGGTTTTTGGCTGGTTGATCCGGCCTATTCTTGCGGAAGAACCCGACGCCTCCGGAAGAAGACCACGGGAACGATTTATTCAGGGAGTGGCTGATACTGCCGGGGTCATAACCACTCCGGGGATCAGCCAGATCCTGCAACTGATCCAGTCGTACAGCGACGCAGAGCTGACCCGGCGGTTTGCTCCAAAGGGAACTACAGTGGCGGATTTTATCAAAGGGCCTGACCGGAAGCTTCTGGAGAACCAGATTCGTCCCTTTCTTGATATCCAGACCGATGCCATCCTGAAACTGGCGGCTTTAGAGAATGTCCCTCTCTATCGGCAGGATGAAAGTACATTCCTTTACCCCGGCAGTTTACTTTCGATTCAGGAGGAGTTCACCGAACCCGTATTTCATTTTATCCGCCGTGAGACTCAAACGACCTACCGGCTGGAGGTGCGGTTTAAAGATCTTACCCTGCATTTAAAGGACCCGCACAATTTTATCCTGACCAGTCAACCCTGTCGTTTTTTATACCAAAAACAGGTCCTCCGTTTTCCGGAAGGATTTGATGGCAAGAAATTATTGCCGTTTCTTAGTAAAACGGAGATCCTCATCCCTCGCTCAACGGAAAAAAAGTACTTTGAGACCTTCATCCTGAAGGTTCTGAAAACCGGAGAGGTGAAGGCAGAAGGGTTTACCGTATGCAAAATAGATCCAGACCGGAGGATGGAGCTTTCGGCCGAGATTGACTGGCAGGGAAAAGCAATCCTGGTTGTTTACTTCTGGTATGGTTCCAGAAAAATCATGGCCGGAAAACAGCAGAAAGTCTTCATCGACCTGAAGATGGACGGAGAGGAGGTGGTTTTTACCAGAAGCGAACGGGACCCGGCATGGGAGATGGAGATGATAACCCGTTGTGTTGTTGCCGGACTCATGAGATCCGGCAACAGCGCCCTTGTATTGCCGGGACAGCCAACGGAGGGACGTCCGGCGATCTACCGGCTTGCAGCCTGGATTGGCGCTCATTCCGATATGCTGAAAGAGTTGGATGTCGGGATTGAAACAAGACATTCCCCGGTTCATTTTATGACCGGGGCTATTTCCAGCCGGCTCAGCATCGTTCAGGGAAGCGACTGGTTTGATATTCACGGCGAGGTATTCTTCGGTGCATTCCGGTTTGCCTTCATCGAGATCCGTGAATTTATCCGTGAAGGAATCCGGGAGTTTCCCCTTCCCGACGGTCATGTTGCCATTATCCCCGAGGAGTGGTTTGCGCGGTACGGCGACCTTTGTCATTATTCCTCCAAAGAATCGGGTGTTTGCAGGCTGAAGCGATCGCATCTTCAGATTGTGCGCGACCTGAGTCTCTTTACTGTATCCGGATTTGAAGATCCCTTTGATACAGGGACCGGCGATGGAGCCCTTGCAGGTTCAATGCCCGGAGGCTTGCAGGCAAAGCTGCGTCCTTACCAGGAGGAGGGGCTGAACTGGCTGAACTTTTTGCGACACTACCGTTTCGGAGGGTTTCTGGCCGATGACATGGG
>CAYWHQ010000034.1:0-12584 GCA_964457665.1 uncultured Prolixibacteraceae bacterium
TTCCCTGTGGCATCCCCGGCCGATGTGCCGCTGTTTTCGTCAAAATGCCATGCAGCCAGCAATCCATCGGATGGAACCCCCTCAAATAGAGACCTGGACTTGTAACTGCCCCCGGTGTCAAGGTCGATCACCAGTTTATCGCTGGTCACCGGCAAGGTAAGTCCGTTGACCAGGATCGTTGTCACATAGCCCGGAAGGCTAAGTATGGTTTTGTAAGCACTACCGGAACCGTTAAAGAAACCGCGGTGATATGACACTACACCATCCCCGGAGCTGACATTGATCACGACCGAGAGGGAAGAGTGTACGGTAAGCTCCACTTCCCTGGAGGTTTTCCAGTTAAAACCAGAAGCAATGACCAGATCTTCCATGGATCTGGTTTGAGGATCGACCGGTGATGGATGTTCTTTCCGGCAGGAAGAGAGAACAGTCAGCATCGTTAACGGCAGGAGGAGAAGGATCCGGTGGTGCATATTAAATTCATTTTACGCAAAGATATAACCTGGTGCAGTTGGATTCAAGGGATAATTCGTAAATGGCGATATTTTACCTGCACCTGTTTCAACCCCCTCTATTCCCGGATTCAACCCCCTCTATCCGTCATCCGCCGAAAAAGAATTTTCCGGTCGATTTCACCAGAATACTTTTGCCGCGGGGTCGTTAAAAATTTAACAATACTTAACACTTGTCACACATGAAAAGAATTTCGTTGCTGCTCGCGCTCCTTCTGACCGGGATCATCCTTTTTGCAAAGGATGATGATCAAACAAGTACCAGATATAAAGTGAAAACCCTGTATTGCGGAATCTCCTTGGTTTCGGAGGATGTTTATTACACATGGGATGAGGATGAATGGGATTGTGATCAAAAAGTCCTCACCAATGATGCATTCTTCGTAGCGGATCAGTGTATGTTCGATAATTTTAATGCTTCAGCAGGATTAAAGATGGGGAAATTCCAGTTAAACCGGAAAGCCTGCTGTACAATAACGAGATGAATAATTTCAATCCTTTTCCGATGAAAAAAAAGATATTGGTTCTTCTGCCTCTTATTTTCTTTGGGTTGATCAGTCTGTTTGCGCAGCCTCCAGCCGTTCAGACGATGACATTGCAGGAGTGCCTTCAGAAAGCGATCGATTACAGCCCAAGGCTGAAGATAAGCATCATGGAGCAAAGCAAATTGCGTTACGGTTACAAGGAGACCGTTGGAGCAGGGCTTCCTGCCATCAATTTAAGTGGCTCATTTGATGACTTTGTGAATCTTCCTACCCAGCTGATCCCCGGAGAATTTTTTGGTAAGCCGGGTGAAATGATACCGGTTCAGTTCGGCACCACATATAATATCTCCGGATCGCTTGATTTCAGTCAGATCGTGTACAATCAGACCTGGCTCGCCGCTCTCCGCATCTCTAAACTCATGATGGAACAAAACGAACTTGGCACCGAAAGCGCGAAAACGAACCTGGTTTTTGAGGTTGCACAGTCCTATTATTATGCACAGATTGCCAGCAATCAGATCAGAAACCTTGAGTCGAACCACGAAAAGCTCAGAAAAGCTGAACAGATTGCCAGAAGTCAATTTGAGAAAGGGCTTATCATGAAGGTGGATGTTGACCGGATTGTGGTCAATAAACTGAACATCCAAACGCAGATCGACCGTTTAAAAGTCACCTATGAACAGCAGCTTAACTTTCAGCGCTATCTGATGGGACTGGATCTGAACACGCCGCTGGAGTTCCCTGATACCGTGGCCCCTGCCGTTGTGAAGCTGAAGGAGCAGATTGATTTCAACGACCATATCGACATCCGCACCATCGAGAAGCAGAAACAGATTGCCGTTGCGGGAATGAAGCTCAATCAGGCGGCCTATTTTCCTGCAGTAACTCTCATCGGAAGTATCAATTATATGAATCAGAGCAATGATTTTTATCTGTTCGGCAATCCGACCGACTGGTTTAATACGAGTCTGCTTGGATTGCGGCTGAACGTACCTCTCTTCAGTGGATTACAGAAGAAGTACCGTGTAAGTCAGTCACGCGTGGAGATCGAACAGCTCAGTGTGACGGAGAATGATACCCGGCGGATACTGGAGGTACAGGCCAGGGATGCTGCCGGCAGGCTGGTGACTGCCATCACCGATGAACAGAGGCAGCGGGAGAATATGTCGCTGGCCGAGCGGGTGTATGGGATCTCCCAGGAGCAGTACCAGAAGGGGTTGATTTCGCTGACCGATCTGCTGAATGCTGAATCGGGACTCAGCGACGCCCAGACCAATCACTCCATGGCTTTGGTGCAGATGAAAATTGCTGAGCTGGAGTATCTGAAAGCCAACGGAACACTTCTTGAAACGCTGACAGGAATTTCTCATTAATAAGAAATTTGAAATTACAGTTAACACTTTTTACCCATGAAACGCATCGTAATTATTTCCATGGTGATCATCGTGCTGGTTGGTGCCTGCACCATGACGCTCCTGTATAATAAAAGAGTGATTGATGAAAAAGCGAGAATGGATGGCAATCTCGACTCTATTCCGGTCTTTGTGACCCCTGTAGCCAAATCAAGACTTAAGGGCGATTTTACCGCCAACGGGTCCTTTTCAGCTATTCATGAACTGGTACTGATGTCGGAAGGTCAGGGAAAGGTTAAGGAACTTTTGTTCAACACAGGTGATTTTGTGAATTCCGGACAGGTGCTGGCCCGGTTGGACGATGACCTGTTGCGCAGCCAGTACGCCCTGGCAGAGGCTTCACTGGAGAAAGCCCTGAAGGATGCCCGTAAGTTTGAGGAACTGCTGAAGGAGGAGGCGGTTTCGTCGCAGCAGGTGGAGGATATCCGGCTGGCGTTAAAGAAGTCGGAAACCGACGTGGCAACCCTTAGGAAGCAACTGGGATATGCTGTCATCACTGCCCCGATACAGGGGACGATCACCCGCAGGATGGTTGAAAAGGGATCGCTGGTAATGCCAGGGACCCCTGTTGCGGAGATCGTGGACATCAGCCGTTTAAAGTTCATTGCAGGTGTTGCCGAGATGGAGGCGGTGCGCGTACATAAAGGCCAGCAGGCAGAGATCACATCGTCGCTGTTTCCCGGATTCGTCTATCGCGGTACGGTGGTCTCGGTCGGAGTTAAAGCCGACGACTCCCGCCGGTTCCCGGTTGAGATTGAACTTTCAAATGATCCGGGACATCCTCTGAAGGCCGGCATGTACGGAACGGTGATCTTCGGCGGTGGATCGGAAAGAGATGCCCTGATGATACCCCGGAACGCACTGACGGGAAGCATACGCACACCCCGTATATATATCGTGGAGAATGGCCTGGCTGTGCTGAAGGAGATCAGTATCGGCAATGCCAATGACCGTGAAGTGGAGGTTACCGGGGGACTTAAAGAGGGAGATCTCGTGGTGACCAGCGGACAGATCAACCTTGATGATAAAACTCCCGTCACTATTGTCAGCAACCGTTAAGCGTTACCGTCATGAGTATTACAGAACTTTCCATCAAGCGACCCACACTCATTGTGGTGATCTTTACCGTACTCACATTCCTCGGGATCGTCAGTTATTATTCACTGACCTATGAGTTATTCCCGAAAATCACCCAGCCTGTACTCGTCATTGTTACGCCCTACCCCGGCGCTTCGCCGGGAGAGGTCGAGAATTCGGTGACTAAGAAAATTGAGGACGCCATCTCCTCGCTGGCGGATATCGACAATATTCAAAGTACATCGGCCGAAGGTAATTCGGTGGTGGTGGTGATTTTCAAAAGCAGTGCCGACATGGATAAAGCCATTGAGGATGCCACCCGCAAAGTGGGCAACATGGAATACCTGCTGCCTAAGGATGCTCTTTCGCCGATTGTGAGCAACTTTTCCATGGACGATATACCGATCATGCGGCTGGGGATTACGGCCACGGTGCCATCCACAGAGGTGTACGATCTGGTGAAGAACAAGATTAAACCCATGATTTCCACCATCAATGGTATTGCCCAGGTAGATCTGGTCGGCGGAGAGGAGCGTGAGATCCGAATCAATGTCGACAATGAAAAGCTCCGTGCCCGCGGGATCTCCATCCTGCAGGTTACCCAGGCCATTCACAGCGCCAACATGGAGTTCCCGACCGGCAAGATCAAGGATATGAATCAGCAGGTGATCATCCGCTTATCGGGAAAATTCACCTCGCTGGAAGATCTCAGGAGCCTGGTGATCTCGACAGACGCTACCGGCAGTCCGATCAGGCTTACCGATATTGCAGATGTACAGGATGCCAAGAAAGAGGTTACGAGTATCAGCAGGATTAATGGTGAGAATTCCATTGGACTGCTTGTCTTCAAGCAGCCCGATGGCAACGAGGTTGAGATCTCCAGGAAGGTCAGGGAATCGATCCGTCAGATCGAATCGATATACAGCGCACAGGGGGTGAAGTTTTCGATTGCCAATGACACTTCGGAGTTTACCCTTACCTCGGCCGAACATGTGATCAAGGACCTGTTGCTGGCAGTTTGTCTGGTAGCGCTGGTCATGCTTGTATTCCTGCACAGCCTGCGCAACTCCTTTATTGTGATGGTGGCCATCCCTGCTTCCCTTATTTCGGTTTTCACCGCCATGTATTTATTCGACTTCTCCCTCAACATCATTTCGCTGATCGCAATGTCGCTGGTGATAGGGATCCTGGTCGACGACAGCATCGTGGTGCTCGAGAATATTTATCGTCATATGGAGATGGGGAAGGACCGACGCAGGGCATCGCTCGAAGGCAGGCAGGAGATCGGTTTTACCGCGCTCAGCATCACCCTGGTCGATGTAGTGGTGTTTCTGCCCATGGCGGTGATTACGTCGATGATTTCAGGGATGTTGCGACAATTCGCGCTTGTTGTGGTCTTTTCGACGCTGATCAGCCTCTTTGTATCTTTTACCGTCACGCCGCTCCTTGCCTCCAGGATGGCCAGGCTGGAACGATTACGCCGTGAGAGTTTCCTGGGAAGGATCATCTTTTGGTTTGAAGACGGATTGCACCGTTTTACCGAATCCTATTCGCATATCCTGGCCTGGTCGTTGCGACATAAGATTCTGGTGCTTGTCTCAACCACCCTTCTGTTTTTCGCATCACTCTTACTGGTCATCGGCGGCTTTATCGGAAGCGAATTTGTAAGTATGGGCGATCGCGGGGAGGTGATCATCCAGATGGAGCTTCCGAAAAATGCAACCATTGAGCAGACCAATCAGGCCGCACTGCAGGCGGAACAATACCTGCGAACCAGGCCGGAGGTGGTTTCCGTATTCACATCTGTGGGCACCTCCACCAGTTTTTTTGAAGCAGGTGGCAGTGCCTACAAGTCGGAGATGCACATTAAAATGGTTGTAAAAGAGAAGAGAAGGCTCACTTCCGAACAGTTTGCCCTGGAGATGAAAAAGGAGCTGATGAACCGGATCCCGGGGAGTAAGGTGCGATCCACCATCGTATCGCTCATGGGCACCTCCGATATGGATCCCATCCAGGTGGTGCTCAGCGGTCCTGACCTCGACACACTCAACATCTGGGCCGAAAAGGTGATGCAGGAGATGAAGAAGGTGCCTGGAACCTATGAGGTTAAGCTCTCTGTGGAAACAGGTAATCCAGAGGTTGATATCCGGATCGACAAGGATAAGATGGCCGACATGGGGCTTTCGACAGCGGTGGTGGGGATAACGCTTCAGAATGCTTTCAGCGGGAATACTGATACGAAATACCGTGAAGGAGATGTGGAGTACAACATCAACGTTATGCTGGACCAGTTCGACCGCAACAGTATTGACGACATAGCCAAGCTGAGCTTTGTTAATAACCGGGGTTTGCTCATCCAGCTGAATCAGTTTGCCACGATCCTTCCTTCCAGTGGCACCACAATCCTGCAACGTTACAACCGCATACCATCCGTCACCGTTCAGTGTCAGGTCATTGGCAGACCGGTGGGATCGGTTGGGGAAGATGTAATGAAATCGGTTAATTCGATGGCTATGCCTGAGGAGATCACGATCATCCCCGAGGGTGACATGAAATACCAGACCGAGGCTTTCGGCAGCATGGGAATAGCCTTCCTGGCATCAATCCTCTTCGTTTATCTTATCATGGTGGCATTGTATAACTCGTATTCCGATCCTTTTGTGGTGCTGTTCTCCATTCCACTGGCCATTATCGGCGCGTTGCTTGCGCTAGGGCTTACGATGCAGTCGCTTACCATTTTCTCCATCCTGGGTATGATCATGCTGGTGGGGCTGGTTGGCAAGAATGCCATTCTGCTTGTTGATTTCACCAATCAGATGAAGCAGGAGGGACACTCCACGGTTGAATCGCTGCTGCTGGCCGGAAAGGTGCGAATGCGTCCCATCCTGATGACTACCCTTTCGATGATTTTCGGGATGTTACCCATCGCGCTGGCCACCGGAGCCGGATCGGAGTGGAAAAACGGGATGGCCTGGGCGCTGATCGGAGGCCTGACCAGTTCCCTGTTGCTGACCCTCATCGTAGTACCGGTGGTTTACACTATCTTTGACAGGATCAAGAACAGGATGCAAAAGAAAAGCCACACTGCTGAAGTAACGGTAACCACCTGATGGGATCGCTGGGACAGGCCTTTCGGCGTAAAAGGACGATGCAGCTCAGCTTCCTGAGAGAGATCAGGGAGTTGAGAACCCTTAACCACGACCCGGAGTTCAGAAGGTACCGTGAGCGGTATCTCGACCTGATCTTCGGTGTTGTGACCGGCGCCGGAATCTATTTCATTCTGGGCTGGCAGCTGCTCGACTACCTGACCGGCAGAAGCGATCTGACACTGCTTCTGGTCCTGAGGGTTTTTGCCTCCGCGCTGATGGCGGGCAGTTTTTCAATGTACCTGTTTACATGGAAGAAGATCCCGCTTAAGTACTATATCTTCTTCGTTTTTTATTTCGGAGCGGCATTTGCCCCTTTCATCTCTTTTTATACCGGTGGTTTATCAAGTCCTTACTGGCTCGACCTGCTCTTCATGCTGATCGTCTGGTTCATGCTGATCCCGTTCAATTACCGGACCCTGGCCGGCCACGGACTGATTTTTATCGCGATCTATTCTGTGATCCTGTTTGCGCTGGTTCCCCATCCGGTTGATTGGCTCAGGATTCTCGAACACGCATTCATATTCAGCGCTGTCTATGTGATAGGAGTGATTGTTGCCATTTTCAATAACATCTTTTCGGCAAACGTCTATCAGAGTGAACGGAAAATCAAGACCAGCGAGGAGCGTTTCCGCATGTTCACACAGAACAGCCTCGATGTGGTGTGGACGATGGAGATGAAAAACAGGACCTTCACCTATCTCAGCCCATCCGTTTACAATCTCCGGGGCTACCATCCTGAAGAACTGATTGGCAGACCGGTGATCGATTCCCTCACTCCCGGGTCGAGAAAGCAGGTGGAAAGGATGCTTGAAAACGCGATTCACGAATTCAACAATGGAAAACGCGAGAATGTGATGATTGGTGAGATGGAGCAGTTCACACGCGACGGCCAGACGGTCTGGATCGAGGTGATCGCCTCCTTCCTCACGGATCCGGAGGGAAATATCACGGAAATCATGGGCGATTCCCGAAACATAACCGAACGAAAGCGCGCCGAACAGGAGTTGCTGAAGATCCAGGAGCGACTTCAGCAGGAGTCTCAACAACTACAGCAGGAGAATATCCGGATTCAGTATGAGTCGCTGAAAAACCAGGTTAACCCTCATTTTCTCTTCAACAGCCTCAATGTTTTAACCTCCCTGATCAAACTGAATCCCGACCTGGCCGAGAAGTTTGCCGTACAGATGGCCAAGGTGTACCGGTATGTCCTTGAGCACAGGGAGGAGGATCTTGTGACCGTGCGATCGGAACTGGATTTCATTCAGTCGTACACCTTCCTGATCCAGATTCGTTTTATGGATAAGGTGAAAGTAAACACTCAGATTCCGGATACGGGGATGGATCTTCATCTGCCACCGCTGGCATTGCAGATCCTGATTGAGAATGCTGTCAAGCATAATACCTTCTCGAGGAAACAACCCCTTATCATCGACATCGTGGTGGACGAAGAGAATTACCTGAACGTAATCAATAATTTACAGAAGAGAGAGATGCTTGTCGCATCGACGGGGGTCGGCCTGGCCAATATCGCCTCCCGCGTGGCGCATCTGACCGATCGCCCTGCATTCTTCGGAGAGAAGGAGGGAAGGTTCATTGCCCGTATTCCTTTGATTGATAAAAACCATCAGGAATCATGAACATAGTGATCATTGAAGATGAAGAACTGGCTGCCCGGCGTCTGGAGGGGATGATCCTCGCATTCGATCCCACCGTGCGGGTGCTTGCCATGCTGGAGTCGGTGGAAAGCGCAGTGGATTGGTTCAGCCGTAATTCTGAACCCGACCTGATTTTTCTGGATATACATCTTGAGGACGGACTCAGTTTTGCGATTTTTGAACGAATAAAGATCAGCACCCCGATCATCTTTACAACCGCCTATGATGAATATGCCATCAAGGCCTTTAAAATGAGAAGTATCGATTATCTGCTCAAACCTGTGATCCAGGAGGAGCTTGATCAGGCAATCCGGAAATACCGTGAATGGAATAAAAAACCAGACGCAGTGGTGGATTTGAGCGTACTTTACGAGATCATCGGGCGCACCGGAAGAAGCTACCGGTGCAGGTTTTCCATACCGGTAGGCCAGAAAATCAAGACGGTGGGGATAGAGGATGTGGCCTATTTTCACAGCACGGAGGGAATCACTTTTCTGGTGACCCGCGAAAGAATTGAATATCCATTGGATCTGAGTCTCGATAAGCTGACCGGGGAGCTCGATCCCAGGCAATTCTTCAGGATTAACCGGCAATTTATGGTCAGCGTGAAATCAATCGGCAATGTACATATTTACCCGAAGAGCCGGCTGAAACTTGAACTTATTCCTCCCTGCCGCGAGGAGGTTTTCGTCAGTATCGACCGGGTGGTTCCCTTCAAGCGCTGGCTGGATGGAGAGATAGAGATTTGTTAAGAACCGGCTCAGTTGCCAAAAATTATCTTCCGGCGAGCGCCTGCTCAAGTTCCCGGATAGTGATGGGTTTGGCAAGGATCGTCTTCTGCCCGTCCAGCAGAAACATGGTCGGGGTGGCATAGATGTTGTAATCATCGGCAGCCCGGGAGTCGAAACCTTTGAAGTCGCAGAGGTTCAGCCATCCGATCTGGTTATCGGCCGAGAACTTTTCCAATTCGGCCCGGGAGGTGTCAAGCGATACCGTAACAATCATCAGGTCGCTGTTCTTCCTTGCATCATTGAGGGCCTTGAGTTTCGGTATCATTTCAACGCAGTGCGGGCATTCGGTCGACCAGAAGACCAGTAGCAGGAGTTTGCTTTCCAGAGCCGACAATCTGACCGGGTTGCCTTTCAGGTCGGGTATCTCCAGATCGGGAGCGGTTTTCCCGATGGCGATCTTTTTAAAGGTCTCCAGTTTTTTCTGGAGGGCGGTCTTTCTGGCCTGGTCTTCACATGCAAAAGGATCAGAGAAGTTCTCCGCCATGTAGGTGATAACTTCATCGAAATGGTACTTGTCGAAACCGCCTACCAGGTAATCCAGCAGATATTTATAGACCTCAGGACTGACCGCAGCAGCGCTCATGATCACCGTGACGGCTTTGATGAATTCGGTTTCCAGTTGTTTCTGGTTCAGCCTGTTATTGCTGTAGAGTGAAAGATAGGAGATGGCTTTGTTGGCAAAAACAGGGCTTCGGAGCAAGGCAGTATCCCTGAAATCCACCTTGTCGAAATAGTGCTGTCTCAGATACCCGATCCGCTCCTCGCGGGTCAGAGCAGAAGAGAGAAATGGGATCTGGTAAGCCATGAACATCCTGATCGCGTATGCGGAGGGGTGCCGGTTCCGGAGCGAATCAAGTATCCTGGTCTGGTTATGTTGCAGTTCTTCAAATTCCCTGGCCGCATTATGATAGAACCGATCCTTCTCCGGATAAAAATCGATCAACTGTGCCAGTAATTCCTGTTTGGTCTGACTCATCCTGTCGATTGCCGAGTAGTAAGTGAAGATCCTGTTTTCTTCCGATTGCAGGAACCGGGTGCTGTCGGAGGTGTTATTGGCATTGGTGATAAAATCCACATCCTCCCTGTTCCATATGAAATCGAGATGGGCATCTTTTCCCCAGCTTACCCGGTAAAGACCCGGAAGCCTGAAATCACCCATCCTGAAAACAAAACGTCCGTCATCGGCCGGCATGACCGAGTCGATCCGGGTAGTACGTTCGCCGCTGAAGCTGAGCAGGAAGACCTTCTTCCTGCCCAGATCGCGGATGTTCCCCCCGATCAGCTGCTGTGCCTCAGCCTGAAGGGAGAGGGCTAATGTCAGGAGAATCAGAAAAAGGTGTCTCATCTGGAGGGGAAAAGTTCGGCAAGTTTCTTTTCAAGATCCTCGCCCCTGAGGTTGCGGGCAATGATCTTCTGTTCGGGATCGAGCAGCACACTGGCGGGGATGGAATTCACCCCGTAAAGTTTTCCGGCAGCATTGCCCCAACCTTTCAGATCGGACAGGTGTAACCAGGTAAGATTGTCGTCGGCAACCGCCTTCAGCCATTTATCGCGGTTATTGTCGAAGGAGACGCCGAGCACATCAAATCCTTTCTTATGGTAGGTTTTCCAAACCTTTACCACGTTCGGATTCTCAGCCCTGCAGGGACCGCACCAGGATGCCCAGAAATCGACCAGCAGATATTTTCCTTTCAATGACGAAAGGCTGACCTCCCTGCCGGTACTGTCGGCCATGGTGAAATCAGGAGCAGTCTGGCCAATAGCAACACTTCTGAGTATATCGATCCTCTTTCGCAGGGCCTTCATATACCGTGATTCATTCATCGCAGTATCGAATACCACCACGATCTCTTCCAGTTCGGGAAGTTCAAACTGGTAAGAGTGTCGCATAACAAGGTAGGGTGATACGACTGTCGAGGGGTGGGATTTGGTAAACCCGACGAGCAGCTCTTTCATATACTTGTCGATGGCTGTGGCCACTGAGTCGGCCTTTTGCATTCCTGCTGAATCCTTATTTTCCCGGGCCGTCTTGTATTCCCGGTAAGCGGCTGTCTGCAGGCGGTCGAGGCTGTCGGCTTGTTTCAGGTATTCCGAAAGGATATCATGGCTCGGAGAACCGCTGATAATGGATTTATCACTGCTGTCGGCATATATGGTGATCAAAAGATCGCCGTTCTCTACAAATACAGGAACAAAGATCTGTTTTTCGTTCATGGTCAGATACCACATCTCCGGCATCACGGTCTGACCTTTAAAGGTAAAACTTCCCTTTTCCAGGTTGGCAGAATCTATTTTGATCCAGTCACTGAGATCGGAGTCGTATTTCTGGAGATAGATCACTCCCGAATCAATGCCGGCAACATCGCCCCGGAGGGTGTAATGGTCTTTTTTTCCGGTACAGGAAGCCAGCAGGCTTGCAGCCACTATAAAAAAAATGATTTTTCTCATAAGGATGGAGTTTGTTTAATATATCTGCAAAAGTAAGTCTTTTCGTCAAAACGATTTTCTCCCTAAATTTACAGGATAATTTTCCTGCCATGCGTCAGTTTGCTTTCCTGATAACACTTTCCTTTGCCGGCTTTTTCCTGCGTGCCCAGGAGCAGTCGCCGGGCAGTGATCCTTCCCGTTTTGACCTTAAAAAGGATCCCGTTCTATACACGGTAGGGTATTCCCATCTGGATACAGAATGGAGGTGGGACTATACCGAGACCATCAATAAGTTCCTGAAAGCAACGCTGGATGATAATTTCGATCGTTTCAAAACCTATAAACCCTATGTATTCACCTTTACCGGGGCACGGCGGTACAGGATGATGAAGGAATATTATCCCGAAAAGTATGAGCAACTGAAGCGGTATGTTGCCGAAGGTCGCTGGTTTGTCGGGGGATCATCGGTGGATGAGTGTGATGTCAATATACCCTCGCCCGAATCGATTCTAAGGCAGATCCTTTACGGGAACAAATATTTCAGGCAGGAATTCGGGAAGGAGAGTGTGGATTTCATGTTGCCCGACTGTTTCGGTTTTCCGTCGTATCTGCCTTCTGTTCTTGCCCACGCCGGTATCCTGGGATTTTCGACCCAGAAGCTTTCCTGGGGATCGGCAAAGGGTATCCCTTTCAATATAGGCTGGTGGAATGGACCTGACGGGAAGGGCGTGGTTGCCGCCCTGAATGCTACCGATTATACAGGAAGGATCCAGAAGGGGCTTGACACCTCCACTTATTGGGCCAACAGGATCCGGAACAACGGTTTAGATTATGGTTTGTTTGCCGACTATCGTTATTACGGCGTAGGCGACCAGGGGGGAGCTCCGCGGGAAGATGATATCCGCAATGCGATTGAAGCGATGAACAATCCCGCCAGAAAATTCCATGTTTATCTGACCTCTTCCGACCGGTTTTTCAGGGATCTGACGCCAGAGCTTACGGGAAAACTCCCCTCTTACACGGGTGATCTGTTGCTCACCGAACACATCGCCGGGTCACTCACGTCGCAGTCGGCC
>CAYWHQ010000035.1:0-10821 GCA_964457665.1 uncultured Prolixibacteraceae bacterium
CACCACGAGTACCTCCTTTCCCTCGAAAAAAAGCTGATCATCGAATGGTTTCATTGGCTGGTTTGAAGCGGGCGCCTGCTCTGATTTTTCAAAGGGGATGGCGAATGAGAACTCTGAGCCGACTCCTTTCTCGCTGGTCACGGAAATGGATCCTCCCTGCTGTTCCACGATCCGTTTGCAGATGGGCAGTCCGAGACCTGTACCGATGATCCATTTGCCGCTGGTTTGTTCATGTACCTGTGAATATTCCCTGAAAACCTCCGACAGATGTTCCCTGGCAATCCCGATTCCTTCGTCCCTGACTGAAGCCAGCAGGTTCATGCGGTTGCCTTCGGGTGTATGGGAGAGCATAACCGTAATGGTGCCTTTTTCTGAATACTTGATGGCATTATTGATCAGATTGATCAGGACCTGTTTAAGCCTCATTTCGTCGCCCAGCAGTACGAGTGGGGCCGGGGTTCTGCATACAAACCTGATCTCTAGCCCTTTATTATTAGCCATCGGACGCAGGCTGCTGATTACCTGTTCAAAAATGGAGACCGGGAAGAACGGATTGTTGTAAAACTTCAGTCTTCCTGTTTCGAGTTTGGAGAAATCCAGGATATCGTTGATCGTTGTCAGCAGAATATCAGACGAGGATAACATTGCCCGAATGTACTGCTCCTGTTTGTTGTCCAGTGAGGTCTGTTTCATCTGTTCCGCAAATCCAACAATCGAGGTAAGGGGGGTTCTCAGTTCATGGCTCATGTAGGCCAGGAATCTTCCCTTCTCGGCTGCCTCCTCTTCAGCCCGTATCCGGGCTTGAATGATCTGGCGCTGATAACGTATTATTCTACTGATCGTCAGAATAATGAAGATGGTAAGGATCAAAACGAGTCCCAGGGTTATGAACAAACCGACAGCCATGATACCGGATTGTTCCCTGACTGAAACTGCGGCGAGATTTCTGATCTGATCGCGCCGTAGTACCGCCTCTTCTATGAGATGCTGCAGCATGCTCGACAGTCCTTCCACCAGGCTGGCATTCAGACGGATGAGTGATATCTCTTTCTGCCGGAGCTCTTCCCTGAGTTTGAACTGCAGACGGAGTTGGTTCTGGTAATAGTTGTTAGATTCGACAGCGAGTTCGACCTTTAGCTCCTCTATTGCCGGAAGCATATCGCCGTTGACTTGTGCCGTATCGGAAGTTTGCCTGGATGCGATCTGCTTTTTGGATTGAATGGTGTCGGTTTCTCCTTTGAAGAATGACTTAACTTTCGCAAAAAATCCCTTTTTCTTTTTAACGGTGGATGATGAAACTTCCAGGGTATCGGCGGTACTGCTGACACGTTCAGGCCGGAATTCCCGTATGACGGCTGTACCTGGTTTTGCCGCGACCGTAACGACCGAATCGTAGGAAACGGCGACCTTCAGCATCGAATCGGAAAATGACCTGAGTTTGCCCATTTTGTGCATCAGGAGCTCTCTCTGTCGTGAACGGGTCTCGATGGTATCCATTTCGTTCAGCTGATCCATGTCGCGGGTCATCAGGGCAGACACTGATTGGAACAGTGAATCGAGTTTATTGAGTTCATGCCGGAATGCCCGCGAATACTCCGGATCGAAGGTCAGGGTGTAAAGCCGGAACTGATTGTCGGCTTTATAGAGTGTCCTCAGGCAAAGTTCCAGTTCGTTGCGTGCCAGGTCTTTCTCTTCAAGGAGCTCTGATGCGAGCAGAATTTTTTTCTGCGACTGAGTCCGGATCCAGTAAGCTGCAGCCAGCGATGCCAACATAAGTAAAACCAGCATCGCAACAAGAAAGCGGAGGAAGTATATGCTACCGTAACGGAGATTCATCAGGAATAAATTATACATGCAAAAATAAACATTAATCTGTGTTACAAGGCAATGGAGATGGTTTCACAGGCAATGTGACCAGAGAATTTTTTACCTTTGCCAGCTCATTCAATTTTCTATGGCCTCCAACGAAGAACTTTTCAAGAAGATCATTTCCCACGCAAAAGAATACGGCTACGTTTTCCCTTCCAGTGAGATTTACGACGGCCTCAGCGCCGTGTATGATTACGGCCCATTCGGGGTTGAGCTTAAAAATAACATCCGCGAATACTGGTGGAAATCGATGACCCAGTACCATGAAAACATCGTGGGCATCGACGCAGCCATTTTCATGCATCCGACTGTATGGAAGGCCTCGGGACATGTCGATGCCTTCAACGATCCGATGATCGACAACAAGGATTCGAAAAAGCGTTACCGTGCCGATGTGCTGGTCGAGGATCATATGTCGAAGATCGAAGATAAAATTGCGAAGGAGGTTGAAAAAGCCAGGGGAAGGTTTGGAGATACCTTTGACGAAAAAATGTTTCGGGAGACCAATCCGCGGGTGAAGGAGAACCAGGATAAGATTGAGGCGATACGTAACAGGTTTTACCCGGCACTGGAACGAAATGACCTGGACGACGTAAAAAGGCTGATCGAGGAGCTCGGGATCGTCTGCCCGGTTTCCGGCTCCAGAAACTGGACCGATGTCCGGCAGTTCAACCTGATGTTTTCCACTCAGATGGGATCTGTCAACGATGACTCGAACGACATTTTCCTGCGGCCTGAAACCGCCCAGGGTATTTTTGTTAACTTTCTGAATGTCCAGAAGACGGCCCGTATGAAAATTCCTTTTGGGATCGCACAAACAGGGAAGGCGTTCCGTAATGAGATCGTGGCCCGCCAGTTTCTCTTCAGGATGCGTGAGTTTGAGCAGATGGAGATGCAGTATTTTGTGAAGCCTGGCGAGGAGCTGCAGTGGTATGGGTTCTGGAAGGAGGAGCGGATGAAGTGGCATCTTTCATTGGGTATTCCCAGGGAAAAATACCGCTTTCACGACCATGAGAAGCTGGCCCATTATGCCAACGCTGCAGCCGACATTGAGTTTGAATTTCCCATCGGTTTCAAGGAGCTGGAAGGGATCCACAGCCGGACCGATTTCGACCTTGGCGCCCATCAGAAGTTCTCCGGGAAAAAGATCCAGTATTTCGATACGGAATCCAATGAGAGTTATGTGCCCTATGTGGTGGAGACCTCCATCGGGCTTGACCGGACCTTCCTTGCCATTCTCAGCCATGCTTACCGTGAAGAAAAACTCGAGGATGGTTCGGAGCGGGTGGTGCTTTCGATCCCTCCAAGGCTGGCCCCTGTCAAGGTGGCGGTGTTGCCGCTGGTAAAGAAGGATGGACTGCCCGAAAAGGCGCGTGAGATCATGGATACCCTGAAGTATGAGCACCGGTGTTTTTACGAGGAGAAGGATACCATTGGCCGCCGTTACCGAAGGATGGATGCACTGGGAACTCCTTTTGCCATCACCATCGACCATCAGACCCTGACCGACAACACCGTCACCATCCGCGACCGCGATACCATGCAGCAGGAAAGGATCGGAGTTTCAGAGATCGGGGGGATTGTGGGAAAAAAGGTTTTGAGCTTATAAATTGGATTGAACCATTGGGAAAGAGGATATGGAGCATCGCACGCGTGTTTTTTCTGGCCATGGGAATTCTCTGGTCAATCATGCTGCTGTTAGCCTTCACCAGTATACCCTTTCATCTGTGGTACCGTTATTCGATGCATTTTGCCGGGATCAGCAGGCCACCCGATTACGTGGTACTGCTTGGTGGCGGGGGGATGCCAAGTGAGTCGAACCTGATACGTTCCTGGTACGCGGCGAAAGCCGCCAATGCCTTTCCACAATCGGCAGTGATCATTGCTCTCCCGGGGGATCCCGGCGACAGTGCCAGCGCACTCAACATAATAAAGCAGGAGCTGATCTTCCGTGGCGTTGACCCGGAGCGTATCCTTCTGGAAGATTCGGGCGCCAATACCCGGGCCCAGGCGATGAACATCCTGGAAATTTTGAGGGCTAACAAGTTTAACGACATCCCTCACGATTCCACCCCCTCTCCCATTCTCAATTCTCAATTCTCAATTCTCAATTCTCCATTCTCAATTCTCCATTCTCAATCCTCAATTCTCCTTGTCACCTCCCCCGAACATCTCTACCGGTCGGTGCTGACTTTCCGCAAAGCAGGTTTCAGAAGTGTCAGCGGGTTACCGGCCTTCGAGCAGGCCATCGAATCGGATATCACTTTTCAGGGGGAACGGCTGGGAGGACGCCGCTGGGTTCCGGATATAGGCGGGCAGGTAACGCTTCGCTACCGCTTCTGGACGCAGATCCATTACGAGATCATTGTGTTGCGGGAGTGGCTTGCCCTGGCTTACTATAAGCTGAAGGGATGGATATGAAAATTTACGAAGGACGAGGTACGAAGTACGAATGAACCCGTCGGGCGGGGTAAATGTTTTGTCAGTAATGAAGACGATAAAACTGGTTTTCATGATTGTTGCGCTTGTGATTGGACAGCAGGCGGTTTTTTCTCAGGGCGCAATCATCCGATATGCAGAGGATCTTTGGGGAAACAGGATCCCGATCGACAGCCTGATCCGCAACAGCACGCTGACCATCGTACCCTTCTCAACCAGCAATTGCGGCTATTGCCTGATCGACGGCTATTACACGGAGGAGAACTACATCAGGGCGAATGAGATCAACGGAGGGGTCTCGATGCACATGTGCCTGTTCAACACTCAGCTTGAAATCGTCTCCTTTCAGAAACATTTCGGATGGGGAAGTAAGGTCATTACCTGGCCTCCGGCCATGCACCAGTTTCATGAGGACGGGTTCCCGACCCTGCTGGCATTCCGCAACGGGAAGCAGGTACTCAGGGAGTTTTATAACTATGATGCATTTGATACACTGAATGATCTCCTGTGGACGGTGAAGACAAAGAGGATCCCCACAGGCGAACTTCACATGGCTGCCCGTCTGCTGTATGAGAACGACCGGATGGGTGCCGTAATGGTGGTACCAGGTGATAAGGTAATCACGGAGGAGATGCGGTACGAAGGAGCGAAGTGGAATGCCTATTCGGTAAAGCCTGTCGATAGCCTGAGCGCCTCCGATCTTCAAAAACACCTGCTCCTGAAAGGCAACTTTACCTACCCGGAACTTCAACGCTTTTTCGGCCACACCAAACAACCTCTGAAACTCTCAAATTTCCGATGGATTCTGGGTGAGTATGGATTTCCATTCGATTCGGCAGGAATTCATGCCTGTTGTCCCAACCCGTTCAATCCCGAAAAGATCATGGTTCTTCAGATCCCCAAAGGTCAGAAGACGGGCGAACCGGTAAACTGGCTTGATTTTGTGATTTACATTGGTAATGATACGGTGCCTTATACAAGGCTATGCTACGGTCACTTTGATAAATCGGACCATCCTGAATGGCGGATAAGTCCCGAAAGGACATTCAGTGACGTTCCGTTGCATGACTATTGTATCCGGCAATGCGACTTGCCGCAAAAGAAGCGGGATCCTGTTGAGCGGCAGCAAGGATCGCCGGTGACGGTGAAGCGTGAAGCAACCCAACATGGCATTTTATATACCCTGGGCGACAGCGCTGCAAGGTTTCCCTGCCCCGGAGCAGATGCTGCTTCCGCTACCTGGCTGACCTGGGAGGAGGAGGGAAATATCCTGCTCGCTGATATTGGTGGAAAAAGGGTCAGTACCTGGGTGGTTGAAGGGACGACGGCCGATGCCTTCAATCCGGTGGTTGCCCGGGAGGCAGACCGGACCTGGGTGTTCTGGCTGGGCAAAACCGAAGCCTATTACCGTGTTTACGGTCGTTTTCTGCAGGATGGAGGTTGGTCGGACCCCATTTGTATTACCGGACGGGATGCATGTGATGAAATCACCCTTGATTGCGCCTCCGACGGGGAGGAGATCACCCTGGCCTGGTCGGAATGGAAGGCCAGCCAGCGTTACCTGAAGATGGTAAAGATCCGGAAGGGAATTCCCGGACCCGTCCTGCCGGTCAACCTGGCGTCGTCACAGTACATTGATGATTACCATAATGCATGGTTTCCTTCGCTTTGTTATGTAAAAAAGGGCGAACTATGGGGAGCCTGGAACCAGCATTATCCCGGAAATTTCTGTGTCGTAGCCGGTAACCTGTCGGGAATGCCAGCCCCTGTCACGGCAACGGCTGAGGCAATGGACGACTGGGAGGTGGGAGGAAATCCTTCGATATTTGCCGATGGAGAGCAAAATCTGTATACTGTTTGGGAGTCGGACGGATGGGAAGTATATTGGAATCAAGAACCCCAGCGGATAAGAATCTCTGTTTATGAACCTGAGCAGGGTCGGTGGAGGCCCGGGACCGACCTGCCTTCGGCCGGGACGATGCAGAACCAGAGTCCTGCGGGAATTGCCGATGTCAGGGGTAATCTTTACGTGGTCTGGAGTGGCCGGGGTGATGGGGATGACACCCATTGGGGAATCTGGTTGTCGGTGCGAAAACCGAGAGGCTGGTCGAAGCCTGTTCTTATCTCCCCGGAAGGGCTCGATGCACGACATCCCTCCATTCTCTGTTCCTCCGGCGGAAAGACTATCTGGGTTAGCTGGCATACCGGAAAAGGGAAGGGGATGAAGGTGCAGGCTTTGCGCCTGAAATGGGTGAACAGGTGAACGGGTGAACAGGATAGTAAGGGTTTAGGCTTTATCCTTTCCTTCGCCCTTTTTGTTGAATAAATTCATGGTTCTTTCCGGCCCGATGAGGACAAAGCTTTTGATCATTTCCACGCAGTCGTCAACACGGGGCAAAAGAATCTTTTCTTCTTCGCTGGTCCATCGCCCGAGGACATAATCCACCTGATATCCTTTTGCATAGTCATTGCCGATGCCGAAGCGGATCCTGGTAAATGCAGTGGTTCCGGTGATTTCGGCAATGCTGATCAGCCCGTTATGGCCCCCGTCGCCTCCTTTGGTTCGCATCCGGAGCGCTCCCAGGGGTAAAGCCAGGTCATCCACAACCACCAGCAGGTTTTCAACTGCTACCTCCTCCTTCTGCAGCCAGTACCTTACAGCCTTTCCGCTCAGGTTCATGTAGGTGGATGGTTTAATGATGACCAGTTGCCGACCCTTGACGGAACCCCTGGCAATGGCCGCATAACGGTCGGTACTGAAGGATCCGCCGACGGCCGACGCCAGGGCATCGGCAACCATAAAGCCCACATTGTGACGGGTATCGGCATACTCATCCCCAATATTTCCAAGACCGGCGATTAAGAATTTCATTAATTCAGCAATTCATCCATTCCAAAAAAGACAAGGTGCAAAGTTAAGTCCCTGCACCTTGCCTGAAAAGAGCAAATTCGTGACGTCGCTATTTTGTCTCTTCTTTCTTTTCTCCTTCTTCAGGCGCTGCACCCGGAGCTGCCTCGGCTACCTGACGGGCCGTACGAACTGCTACGATTACGTTGTTCGGGGAATCAAGGAACGTAATGTGTTCATAGTTAAGTTCTCCGATTTTAATGGCTTGCCCGATGTCGAGTCCTTCGATGGGAATGGTAATATGATCGGGGAGATGGGCAGGGAGGGCACGGACCTTCAGCTTACGCAGCTTTTTATCAAGTTTACCGCCGCGCAGAACACCCTGAGGCGTACCCGTGGTTAATAGCGGAACGGCAATGTTCACCGGTTTGTCAGGATGAATTTCCAGAAAGTCGACATGCAGCACCCGGTCGGTTACCGGATGGAATTGGATATCCTGCACGATCGTTTCATAGGATTTGTTGCCGATGTTGACCTTAACGATAAAAACATTCGGGGAGAAGAGGAATTTTACCAGCGTCTTTTCGTCGGTTGCAAAATGCACCTGTTCCTTGCCTCCATAGATTACACAGGGAACATGACCCGATTTGCGCTGTTTTCTGGCATCCTTTTTCCCTACGTTCTCCCGGGGAGAACCGCTCAATGATACCTGTTTCATAAAGATTTATTTTTATTAAGTGTTATTTGATAAACGTTTTGGTCGTGAATAAAAAACCAGATTCCAACAACTGAAAACCTTCGTTTCGGGCGGCAAAGTTAATAATTTTCTCTTGATCCGGCCATCCCGTGTTATTTGCTTTTTTTCATCAGTGTGACCGGAAGGGTTTCATTGGGCCAGTAGCCGGCTCTCTCCAATGATCCGTTGTTGTCAATCTACACATTCCCGTAAAGATTAATAGATGTTATGGGCGTGGAGGACCTAATGGCAGCTGGGAACCAGTGCAGGTCGATTTGGAAGCAGGAAGTGTGTTTTTCAATGCCGTATTATCACCTTTTCAGCGGATACGACCTGATTTCCCTGTATCTTTTGTACGAAATATAATCCGTCGGGGATCGAACCTGTATTAATCTTCATGACAACCTGTCCCGGTTCCATGATTGCCTCATGAATAGTGGATCCCTGAAGATTTACAATACGAATGAAGGATAAGCCGCTGCCGGAATTATCTGTAACATGTAATATACAGGACGCAGGATTTGGATAGAGTGTAAGCCGGTTTCCCGGAAGCTCGGATATACCGGTAGGCTGATTTGAAAATTGAAGTTTGTCGATCCGGTAGAAAGATCCTATGTTTCCTCCCCAAACAGGGCCAAGCTGAATGGAAATAAATCCTTCCGACGGAGTTTGGTTCGACTGATAGCCGATGGAAACAGTAAATGAAGTCCAGCCGGTATGGTTGTCGAGGGTTTTTAGTTGTCCATAACCTACCATCTCACCTTCATGCCACATACCGACATAGATTTTGAGCGTATCACTTCCAATGATGGTTCCCTTGAAATATCCGCTCAGTGAAGAGTATTTCTGGTTCACAGGGAAATTCCCGTCGGTAAACATGAACCCGCTCATGTTGGAGGCCATGATGGGGTCGAACAATACGGATAGTTCCACGGAGTAACTGCCTTCATAAGGATCGTCGCTTCTTATCACGTTCAGGCAACTTTCAGCGCTGCTGATCTCCCACCCATCGGGTTTCAGGATTCCGCCCTGATCGCTCCAGGCCTCAAACCCGGAGTTTGGGATCTGTGAAAATGCCGGGACGGTAAAAAGTATCCCGATCAGAAAAAGTAAATGTTTTGTTCTCATGGTGTTTGGATTTGGTTGATAACTGGATTCTCTGGAGTATTATGGATTGATTTCAGTTTTCCTGTTCAGCTTTTCCAGGATTTTTTTTATGGCGTTGTTCTGGTGCTGAAGCCGTTGTTTTACTTCGCCCATATTTTTATTTTGGTTTCCGTTGCGTTCTTTATGGGCAGCAACTTTCGTTTCTTCAGTATTTTTAATTTGTGCGACCATACCGGAGCGTGAAGAACATCAGCGTTGCGAAGATATTGACTGTTGTTTCCGGAATGCAAGTTTTCAGGCGCCAAAGAAGTGACAATGCCGGATTCAAAAAGTGGCAGACTTTTAAAAGCCTTCAGAATAAAGATGTTAAAGAATTGGAATCAGAGCTGGATCAGGAAGGGGATCAGGTACTCATCAGAGGACAGTTGCAGTTTTTTCCTCAACCTGTAACGGGTTGATTTTATCCCTTCCTCTGATTTCATTGTGATGGATGCGATCTCTTTCGTGGTCAGGTTCAATTTAAGGAGCGCCGCGATCTTTATTTCCGCGGCTGTCAGATCAGGGCATTTTTCGAGCAGTTTGTCGTAAAACTGATGATGAATATTTTTAAAGATGGTGTCAAACTCCTGCCAGGTATTGTTTTGTGTATGCAGTTCGATCTCTCTGACAATTTGACCGATCTCATTTTCAGTGATGGAGTGATCAGGTTGTCTGAGGTTCAGATTTTCAAGCCGGGAGATAATCCGGGCGAGCGTTTCATTGATCCTGAGTATTTCGAGGGCTTTGGCAGCAAGAGCTCTTTGTTCTGATTCGAGTTGCTCCTGAAGGATGAATGTCTCTTTTTCAGCGAGGTTATCACGTTGTTCACGGATGATAACCTCCTGCTCGTGAAGTTTGTTTTGCCGTTTCTGTGCCAGAATCACAGATCGGTAAAGCAGAATGACGAGGAAGAGCAGGATTCCCAGTGTTATGATCATAATGATCAGGAAAACGATGTTTCTCCGTTGTGCAATACTTTCAAGTTTCAGGGTCTCTATCTCGTTTCGGATGCGCTCCAACCGGAATCTTGCTTCCATCTCTTTGATCACCTCCTCTTTTCTCTGTTGGCTGAGGATATCGCTGTAGTTTTTGTGCAGCAGGATATATTGGTAGGCCTGCTGAAAATCGTTCCCGGCGGCGGCGATAGCCGAAAGGGTTTCGTAGCAGTCACTGATCAGGGCATTATTATTCAGACTTCTGGCAATGCCGAGTGCCTCCAGGGCAACCTTACCGGCCATCCCGGGTTTTCCGGATAGATTCATGGAGCGGGCCAAACCAATGGTTGCCATACACAGTCCTGCTTTTTCATCGAGTTTGATATAGTAATGGATTGCATTTTGAAATGCCATTGAGGCCTCCTCAAATCTCTCCATCTTGATATACAGCATTCCCAGACTGTATTCCGAACTGGCGATCGGACGGATATCTTTGACAGTCAGGCGGAGATGATGCCCCTGCTGGTAATAAAAAAGCGCGGAATCATACATCTGCTTTTCTTCAAATGAACCGCCAATACAGGTAAGGATGTTGGCAACCCCGAGCGGATCGTTTAGTTCTTTTCGGATGGCAAGGGCTTCCCGGAGGTAAAGCAAAGCGTTGTCGGGTTCTTTCAGACGGGTATAAACAGCGCCCAGGCTTGAAAGGGCAGCCGAATGCAGACTAATGTCTCCGGTCAGGGCAGTAAGGCGAACCGACTTCTGATATTCTTCAATAGCCCTGATGTAATTACCATTAACATCATGAAGCGCGCCAAAGGCAAAAAAGCAGAAGGCAAGGTTACTTG
>CAYWHQ010000035.1:10831-12413 GCA_964457665.1 uncultured Prolixibacteraceae bacterium
ATGATTATCAAGTAAATCCATTGCCATTGAGAGATAATTTTCCGCCAGAGCATAATCATCTTTATAGTAATAGACCCTTCCCTGCCATAAATAACTGAGGGCAATACCTCTGGCGTAATCCAGCTTATTTGAGAGTGTATGTGCCTGCTGCAGGTGGAGTAATGCCCTGTCGTTTTCACGGCTGCAATAGTATTCTCCGATTTTCAGCAGCAGGTTGACTCTCGCGGTATCTTCCGGCATAGAGACAAGCAATGATTCCTTTTCAGAGATATCGATCTCCGCCATGGATTTCATTGCGAGAGAAAGGATGATCAGTCCGAAGAAAATCTTTTGCCGCATGCGAAGGTCAAGATAGGTAAGGCGATACCAGATCCTTACGGTATGTCAGAACTTGAAAAGCGAGGAGATCGACTCTTTGCGTTTCAGGCGGTGGATAACTTCGGCGAAAAGATCTGCGGTGCTGATCACCCGGATTTTTTCGCTTTCATGATGCAGCGGGATGGTGTCGGTCACGATAAGTTCTTCGAGAGCTGATTTCTCAATATTTTCGTAAGCCTTGCCGGATAGAAGCGGATGTGTGACCATGGCCCTTACCGATTTGGCGCCGTTGTCCATGATGATCTGAGCCGCCTTGCATAGTGTCCCGCCGGTATCCACGATATCGTCGAGCATTACCACGTTGCGTCCCTCCACGTCGCCCACCAGGGCCATCTTTTCCACCTCGTTGGGTTTGGCCCGGTGCTTGTAACAGATCACGAAATCGGTATGGAAGAACTTGGCGTATGAGCCAGCCCGGCGGGTTCCGCCTGTATCCGGCGACGCGAAGGTAAGCTGATCAAGATGCAGGCTTTTCAGAAAGGGGATAAATACGGATGAGGCGTAGAGGTGGTCGACGGGGACATCGAAGAAACCCTGAATCTGGTCGGCATGAAGGTCGAGGGTAATGATCCTATGTACCCCTGCCGCCGAAAGGAGATTTGCTACGAGTTTTGAGGCAATGGAGACCCTCGGTTTATCCTTGCGGTCCTGCCGGGCATAACCAAAGTAAGGGATGAGTGCGACAATTGACTTGGCAGATGCCCGGCGGGCTGCATCAATCAGCATGAGCAGCTCCATGAGGTTGTCGGAAGGGGAGAAGGTTGACTGAACCAGGAAGACATCGGTACCGCGGATATTTTCATCAAAAGAAGGCTGAAATTCTCCATCGGCAAAATTGATCACAGAAACGTTGCCCAGTTCCATGCCATAGCTTTGGGCAATTTTTTCGGCCAGGTACGTTGAAGTCCTGCCGCTGAAGATCTTGACTTTTACTGCCATAATGCCGCTTTTTTTTATTGAGGCCAAAGGTATGAGAAAGCCTGGGAGGATGCAAGAAAAAATTCTGCATAGCGTCAGGGGGTGGGGCACCTCGATCATTTTTTATACCTTTGCCGTTTATCGCCCGGATGGCGGAATAGGTAGACGCGTTGGTCTCAAAAACCAATGAGGTAACACTCGTGCCGGTTCGATCCCGGCTCCGGGTACTTTAATCTCGAACCAGTTGACATATTATCAATAGATTACAAAGGTCAACAAAAGTCGA
>CAYWHQ010000036.1:0-11898 GCA_964457665.1 uncultured Prolixibacteraceae bacterium
CGGGCCAGAAAGAAAACCGGCTTAAAGGATTTTGGAAAGGATTTCAATGAGGAACCGCTGGAAAAGCTTCTCTGGTCGTTGAATGAGGAGGCCTGCCTTCACCCGGCCGGCAGGTTTATCACTCGCGAACGTCTTACCAGCCTGCTCTCGATCAGGTTGAGGGCCGAATATTATTTTGCAAAGTATCCCGATATCCTGGAACAGGAGTTATATCCTCTCTGGATCATCATAGGGTTACAGCGTACCGGTACCACCAAGTTGCACCGTATGCTGGCCACCGACAATGAACACCGGGTGATCCCGAGCTGGGAGGTGATCAATCCGGTTCCTTTAAAGCCCCATGTGATTCCCGGCCATGAAAAAGGCGGCAGCTGGGGGGAGGAGGAACGGATAAGGATTGCACGAACAGCAGTGAGGGCTGTCAGGATCATGTCACCCGATTTTTTTGCTATCCATCCTATCGATCCCATGCAGCCGGAGGAGGATATCCTGCTGCTCGATGTCAGTTTTCTCAGCACCACCCCCGAAGCCATCACCCATGTGCCCTCCTATGCTGCCTGGCTGGAGCGAACCGATCAGTCGGAAGCCTATGCCTACGCCGCCCGGTTGCTGAAGTTTCTCCAATGGATCAGACCGGCCCGGAGATGGGTGCTGAAAACACCCCACCATCTTGAGTTTCCGGATCTGATCGAAAAACATTTCGGTAAGGTGCTTTTTATCTGGCCGCACCGCAGCATCTACGAGTCGGTGCCATCATTCCTGAGTATGGTGACATGCAACAGGATGATGTTCAGCAACCGTGTTGATCCCGTGGAGGTTGCACGGCACTGGGTGAGGAAAACGGGGTATATGCTGGAACGTGCGTTGCAATACCGCGGGAAAGACGACAATGAACGAAAATTCATTGATATCATGTATCATGACCTCATCCGCGATTCGATCGGGGAGATGGAGAAGATATACCGGTTCAATGGCGGAATGACACCGGAACTCGCTTCGCGTTTCCGGCATCATGAAGCGGAAAATCCTCACCGGAAACACGGCATCCACCGTTATTCGCCGGCAGATTTCGGTCTGACGCAAGCCGATATCGATCAATACACGCAAAAATATCAGCAATTTATGATGCATCGTTATGCAGGAAAATAAGCAAAAGAAGTATGCCAACCCATTCATAGCCACAGCAACGGGGATCATCGACCAGTTCAGGCGGCAACCGGTGGCCGGCAGGTTGCTGCCCGCCGACCGGTTCGACGGATTGACGGTATTTGTCGATGGCGCCAGTTCGGGACTGGGATTTGCCGTTGCACGGGAGGTCGCCAACCGGGGCGCCCGACTCATCATGGCCTGCCGGAGCGGAATCCCGCACAAGGGTGAAGCCATAAGGCAGCTTACAGGCAATAACGAAGTATACATGAGTCAGGTCGATTACCGCGACCTCCATTCCATCAACCGGATGGTTTCCGACCTGAAGTCACGCTTTTCAGGGATCGACATCCTCATCCTGAATGCCGGTGTGGTACCGAAACAGTCGCGCAGGACTCCGCAGGATCTGGAAGAGATGTTCATGGTAAATTATTTCTCGAAGTTCATTCTCGTAAAAGGTTTGCAGGATGCCGGTTTTTTTGAGGAAGGGGGCATGCGGCGCGTGGTGATCGTTTCGTCGGAGTCGCACCGGAATGCAAAGGAGATAGGCTGGGGCACCTTTGGTAGTTTTACCGCTTACAGCATCAAAGGTTCGATGGAGCATTACGGCCACAACAAGTTGTTGCTCACCACCTTTGCCAGAGAGTTGGCCCGGCGGCTGAATCCCGGCGACCATAACGGGTGCCAGGTTTTCGCCATGTGTCCGGGACCGGTAAACTCAAATATTGCCCGGGAAGCTCCCCGTGTATTCCAGCCCCTGCTCAGGCTGGTCTTCAGCATTTTTTTCAAGTCTCCTGAAATGGCGGCCATACCGGTAATCTACCTCGCGGCTTCAGGTGATTTGAAAGGTAAGGAGTTTGATTACCTCTTTCAGATGACCAGGAAGGCGATCGATCCGAAAGCATCCGATCCCTCCAGCGGGAAAAAACTCTGGGAACAGTCGGAGGAGCTCCTTGACAGGATCAGCAGGAGCTTCCCCTCTTCAGGGAATTGACCGGCAGATTCTGAAACCCACGTAGCCATAACGAACCTCAGGGGTGGATTTATCCCTGTCGGTCACCTGAAGCCCGGTTGAGTCGAAATACCAGCTTCCCCCTCTGATAACGTAATGGGTGCCGGTGAGAGGACCCCGCGGGTTTTCCCTGATACTGTATCGGTAGTAGTCGGGCTGATAAAAATCAGCACACCATTCCCACACGTTGCCGCTCATGTCGTGAATCCCCAACTCATTCGGCTTTTTAAGTCCGACGGGATGACTGGAATTTCCGGCATTCCCGGGTTTCCAGGCGACGCTGTCGGCGTGGTTGCTGCCACTGTAGCGGTATCCCCGTGAAAGGTTTCCTCCCCGTGCGGCATATTCCCATTCGGCTTCGGAAGGGAGGCGGTAATTGCCACCCGTGGCGAGATTCAGCTTCGTGAAGTACTCCATGATCCGGATATAACTCACATTATCGGCCGGACAACTGTCGCAATCATGGTGGAAAAAGGCATGGTCATCTCCCATGACCGACCTCCACTCCTGCTGGGTCACTTCATATTTTCCGATCATGAAATCACTCAGCGTCACGGTATGTGGCGGTTTTTCGTCGGCCACCCCACGGTTCGATCCCATGGTAAAAGTGCCTCCATCAACCTGCACCAGAACTGGATGTTCCACCGTGATGGCACTGGAAATAGCCGTGTCAGGAACCTGATTTCCGGCAGCACCGGTCATCAGGAAGAGCAGGGAACCGGCAACGGCGCAGGACATCATTTTCGGGCGGTCATTTCCCTGTAGATCTGGCCGACGGTTTGTCGGAGGGTAAGACCGTCGGGCCGGAGATCCACAATATTCGGGAAGCGGTCGAGATTGACCGAGGCCACCGTCTCCTCCAGGGTCTTACCTTCGTTGATTGAGGCGCCCACCTGGTCGCGGAGGTACTGCAGGCAGCCGGCGAACTTGCTCAGGTCGATCATGTTACCTATGTTGCCATGGCCCGGAATGAAGAGGAAGTCGTTATACTCGCCGGCAAGCATCCGCAGGACTTTGATCCAGTTGGCGGTATTGGCATGGTCGTCGACATCAACGTACGGAGGACATTTATTGAAGAGGAGATCGCCGGTGCAGACCACTTTCGACTTTTCAAATACAACCACGATATCATTGGAAGGATGGGCGCTTCCGTAATAGTGCAGGGAGATTTTCTCACCCCCGAAGTCGAGCGTGAGGTGTTCCTTAAAGGTTTTGGCATGGTCGATGAACGAGTGGTCGCGGCCAGCTGCCTCCAGCCTTGCGGTAAGCAAAGGTTTGCAGTTCGCGTGCATGATCAGCTGGGCACCGGCTGCCATCAGGGAATCGCCACCCGTGTGGTCGCTGTGATGGTGGGTATTGATCACGGTCATGACCGGTTTCCCGAAGGCGCTGTCGATCACGCTTTTTGCACGGGCTGCGTTCCGGCCGGATTTGGCATCCACGAGCAGCAATCCATCCCCGGAAACAAGGATGGCCATGTTGCCGTCGTAATCTTTGAGCATATAAACATTGTCCCTGACCTGGCTCAGGGCAGGATGGGGGGTTGTGGGTTTATCCTCCTTCTCTTTTTTCTGGGCATGACCCGAAACGGGCGATACAATCAGTGCCATCGGAATCATCCAGCGCGCCAAAAAACTGTATCGTTTCATAAGAACTGATATAAACCATAAAGATACAGAATTTCAGCAATAAAATCAAAAAAACAATTGCTCCATGTCGTCATCAATGCCAGCAGCAAGGCACCTGAAAGATGTGAGAATTTTCTTACCGGTCGCTTTTCAGCGCTTCCAGGTAGTTGTTGTTGATTGCTTCCCAGTTGAGGATGGAAAGGATGGACTTGAGGTAATCACCTCGCTTGTTCTGGTATTTCAGGTAGTATGCATGTTCCCATACATCGATTCCCAGGATGGGGATTCCGCGTTCAGGGGCGACATCCATGACCGGATTGTCCTGGTTGGGGGTGGAACAAACTGCCAGGTTTTTTTCCGGGGTGATAAAAAGCCAGGCCCAGCCCGATCCGAACCGGGCGGCGCCTGCTTTGGCAAGCAGGGAATACAGCGAATCGGCTGACCCGAAAGTGGTAAGAATCGCCTTCCCCACTTCATTTTCCGGGTTAAAGGGATGATCTTTCCCAAGAATGTTCCAGAATAGGGTATGGTTGTAATGTCCGCCGGCATTGTTGCGTATGCCATCGCCGAATTCGCCTGCACGAAGCATCAGTTCTTCAAGGGAGTATTCTTCCGCTTTGGCCTCTTTCAAGGCAAGATTAAGGTTTTTGACATAACCCGCGTGGTGCCTTGCATAATGGATCTCCATGGTTCGGGCATCGATCACTGGTTCCAGCGCATCGTAGGCGTAGGGCAGCGGCGCCAGGGTGAAAGGGGCATCCTGTGCGATACTGGGCGATAGGGGCAGGGCTGCGATGGATACGCACCAAATCAATACTTTGTAAATTTCAGTAAGTTTCATGGCCTTTCTATTTAAATTTGGTACAAATCTAAATAAAAAAACTGAATTCTCCTGTTCAGCTGAGCCATTTTCCGGCAAAGAAACCGGCAAGGCTTACAACCGTGGTTAAAGCCATCCCCCAGATCAGGTCGACGATGGTGACCAGCAGGGGCCAGTTTTTAACGGTAGCCAGGTTGGTCAGGTCGTAGGTGGCGTAGGTGATCAGCCCGAAGAAAGCGGCACGGATGATGAGGTTTTGCAGGGAATTCTCCTTCAACCCCGGAAGAACCACAAAAAAGATTATTCCCGCGATGAACAGCAGGTAAAAGATAACGGCGGCGGTCCAGTTGACCGAAGGTGCCATCAGGAAGCCCAGTTGTTTCTGGTAGAAATCACGTGCGACCAGGCCAAGCCACAGCATATCCACTGCGAAAAATACGGCCAGGGTAATCAGGTAAAGTTTGATATAAAAAAGCATGGCTGTGATGTTAGAATAAATCTAAATAATACTAATTTTGTGACAAATATAAACAATTTAGTCATGATATGTCCCATCATTAATATCTGGGCGGCGCTGGTTGCCGCTGTAGCTTTCTGGGCGCTCGGCGCCTTATGGTACAGTCCCCTGCTTTTCGGTAAGCGTTGGCAGAAGGAGGTTGGCCTTTCGGAGGAGACGATCAAAAAGGCCAATATGGCCGTTGTGTTCGGGCTCAGCTTTGTGCTGATGTTCCTGATGGTGATGGGGATGAGCATCACCCTGAGGATCCATCATCCGGAGGATGTAACCTGGCTGACCGGCCTGGGGCTTGGGATCTTCATCGCCATCTTTTTCGCGATGGCAGCCACGGGGATCAACTACCTGTATCAGAGGCGTTCACTGACCCTCTGGCTGATCGACGGTTTCTACCTGATCCTGGGACTTGCCCTCGCCGGTATCATCATAGGCAGCTGGAAATAACCGGTAAAAGATCAGTTGTAAAAGCCGCGTCGCACTGAACAGTTATCTACGCACCAGACTTGAAGGTACGGCAGAGCGTTTTGCGGTCCGGGGATAAACAGGTATTCCGGAAACAGCATATGACTTGCCGGTGAAGTAGGAGACGATCCGGGGGAGCAGCTGTTCCATGTCGGGCGCTCCGTAGATCCGGTCATACTGATGCTCCAACGGCTGACCTGAAAGGATAATCCATCCATCACCCAGATTACATTCGATCAGGGTTGGGTTGTTATCCGAGTCAACGCAATAGACTGTAGTTCCTTCCGGCAGGTTGTAAAAACTTTCGTGACTGGCATAATTATGATCCATTTCGTTTGGAAGCCCTGCTACCAGTGGAAGGTTCTGATCGGTGACATAATTGTGATAATCCAGTTTAAAGGATACCTGAATATTTCCCGGAAGGGTCATTCCTGATGCCGACATCGATCCATAGTTCCATCCTTCGTCGCAGGCTTCCCAGAGAAGCGAACCGCCGGTAAAGACAAAGTTGGAGAATTTAACCTGGTTGGCGCTGTAATTGTTGTAAAAGCCCTGGGGTTGATCATTGCAAAGGATGATCAGGTCGGAGCCCGGAAATAGTTCAACACCGGCCATATCATAGGAGCTGATGATCTCGTAGGTGTTTTCTCCCGTTCCCTGTGTAAAACCGAGCGATTCGAGCATCGTGATCATGGCGTAGGAGTCCCAGGGTTGATCATCCATAAAGACCTTGACGTGCTTTGCTGATCCGGCTCCCCCTCCGATGTTCACCTTATGGGAGAGGTTCCCGGTAAGGCCTGATTCGTCCTTTACGGAAAGGGTAACCTGATATGATCCTGAGCTGGTGTAGGTATGCTGTGCGGTGTGGTTAGTGGCCCAGGGTGTGTCCCAGGTCCCGTCGGAATCGAAATCCCACCTGAACTGCAGATTGTTGAATGGGGTCTGGTCGTCGGCCGAGCCGGATGCGTCGAAAGTAAATACAGTGGTGACAATGCCCGCGGAGGGAGAAATGGTGAATACGGCAAGAGGGGGAGCATTCATCGTTGACTCCACCAGGATACCGTTTTGTTGGGTAACGTAATAGCTCAAGGGAGAGGGGGCGAAAATGAGGTCATAGAAGAAGGGGCCCCCTCCATTGGCAAAATTCAGGAATTTGATCGCCAGGTTCACATTCTTCAGCATACCGGCAATGTTGTTAATAAACTCATGTGTGGCTACATTCGACCCTTCCTGGAAAAACCAGTATGCGATACCTTCCTTGTTATCGACAAGCCATCCTAAAAATGCGGAGACGAACATAAGCGGATCACCGGCTGAAATGGCCCGGAAAAAATGATATCCCTGTGTAGGGGAGAGGTGAAGGTAATTGGGTAAGGTCATCACCGGAAGCTCGGGAAGGAAACCGGTGATCAGATCCAAAACCTGGAAAAGCGCTTCCGCTACATTGCAAATGGTACCCCTTCCCACCGGATGGTTCCAGGAAAAGGCTGTCTGTGGGTCGGAGAAATCGAATCCCTTGTGAAAGAAAATGCGGAAGTAACCATCTCCCAGGGCATAGGTGGTCTGGGCCGGTTCGTTCCAGGTCACCGGTGGCCATCCCCACTGGAATCCGACAATACTTGCCTGACGGTCGGTGGTTACCGTGGCATTCAGCGCCTGATCGTTCGGATAGATCCCGGTTCCGTAATAGACATGACGCGGATTAACAAAGACGACATTGGCTCCCGGTGCGTCTTCCACCGTTGGTTCTCCCCCAAACATCATGTGCCTGGAATCCTTTGACAGCGACTCCATCGTTTCCTTCATGAGCTGAGCTGCAAGCTGGTAGACAGCAGCGTTCTTCTCGAAATTTAAAGCCTCGGTGGCATTGTTTTCCAGTGCCTGATCCAGCAACGATTCCATCTGGGTGAATTTCGGATTCTGTACTGCGGCATTCAGATACTCTTCCCGCTGGCTCTGCGTGGTATAGAAGAGATTTGGAGTAAACATCAGAAGAGCCCTTGCAGTGGAGTTCAGATTGGCTTCCATGACTTTATCAACAGGATTGTACAACCCGATATAGCAAAGGTTTTTCGTTGTTTTTTCAAGAAAGAAGACCATCTGAAAACGGTCCGCCTTTATGGATGTAACGGAGAAAGCTCCTGAGGCCCCGACATTGGCTGATGCAATCAGGGTATAGACTGTGAAATCATCCGGTGTGTAAGCAGAGCCGTCCACCGTGACCAGTTGTCCCGATCGGATCTCTGTGGGTAAATTGCTTCCCCCGGTAACCGGTTCTGACTGGTCTTTCTTTTTACAACCTGCTGAAATGATCATGGCAAATGAAATCATCACCGCCATCCAAAACAAAAAGAGCTTTCTCATACATTTAAAGATTTTAATTTGAACAAATATATGAATAATATGCGAAAAATCAATCTTTTTTTTTACTATTTACATTTTTATTCACTGCAAAGGCACAACAGTCACCAGCAGCTATTTTTCCGATAATCCTTGCATGGAAAAGTTTCGACAGGCTTGGGATATGACATAAAAATACCGGGAGGAACAGAAGCTCAGTAAAAGCAAGGCTGTTCCCCCCGGTATAGTTTTTTATTGTCGGGGCGAGAAGACTCGAACTTCCGACCCCTTGCACCCCATGCAAGTGCGCTAGCCAACTGCGCCACGCCCCGATCCCATGTTTTGGGAGCGCAAATGTCATGAAATTTTTAAATATACCAAGCGTATGGCATCCGCATTAATGCGAATATATCGCGCTGTTGTTCCGGTATCCCGGTTTGTCCTGGAACCAGTCGGGGAAGAGGAGACCCGAGGATTGCGCCCAGTCGGCAAATTTCAGATGGGCGTGGGTGATGTCGACCTTCTCAAAAGGATAGGCAAACCGTTCAGGGATATCGATGGCCCAGGGCAGGTTTGTCAGGGTTTTGTAGTATCTTCCGGAAGCGGGGATTGAATTGTCGTCAAACATGCCGAAATGTACCGGGTTTGCAAGCGCAGTGGGAGGCCGGTCGGCCAGGTGGACCTCCATACCGCGGTCCATTCCGCAGATGATGAAGGGGTTCCAGGTCGGGAGCGCGAACGCGGAGGCCTCGAACGAAAAGCCGGGGGTGGTGATCAGCAGGGTAAGGGGTACCGGATCCAAGTAAGGATAGCCGGCCACGGTATTGGTGTAGTCGGGCATCATGGAGGAGGTGTTGTCCCAGACGATGAAGGTAGGCTTGTCCTGGGCTGCCTCGGTGCCGCCGGGATTCAGGGTGATGTATGATTCGGAGTGGTGATACCCGGTAACCGATATTTTATCAGCGGTAAGCTGGGGATCGCAATCGGGAAGGTTAAACCCGAACCCGTTGTCGAGGATGGCGCCGTTGGCATGCAACAGGAACCCGGCGAAGATTTCCACCACTTTATTGGAGGCGTTGGTCACGATCTTGAAGCGGTAATCCACCACCACGTCGTTGAAGTCGTAGTCGCCCTTGCCGGGCCAGAGGTCTTCAAAGCCAAGCGTTCCGGTGTCGGCCGCGGGAAAATAGTTGTCGAAAGCACGCGTGGGATCGGTGGGGTAGTCGTCGTCGGGATCGCCCACCCCGTCGCCGTCGGTATCAGGGATGATAGGATTGCTGAGGTAGCATAATCCGTTCCCCGGTCCCGGATGTTCCCTGACGGTAGCCAGTATTCGGTTGGGACCGAAAAGGCATAAGGCTGCGTTGACGCTCTGGTAGTTCCCGAATAAACCTCCCGGAGCGAAGCTGACAGAGGTTCCTGTGACTGTACCCACCTGGTAATGAAAGGAGTAGTTCCCGCCGGTAAGCTTCGAATAGACCAGGGCAATGTTGGATGCATCGCGGCTGAGCAGAAAGACATCATCGGTTTGAATATCTGAAAAGGTGACCGGGGTACTGAAAGCGATATTTGTGCCGGAGACGGTACCGATCCTACATAAACCATACCGGTTGGGTGCGGGACCCTGGTAGGCAACGGCAAACCGGGTGTCATCAAGCATTTCCAGGGAGGGGTAGGTGCAATTTCCGGGATCTACCTCCTGGTCGGGTGCGATCACCAGGGCTCCGCCCACCACCGAACCGATGCACGCCCGTACTTTGCCCGTGCCTCCGTGCCGGTAAAGGAATATAGCCCTTGTGTCGTCCACCCGGTGTACCGACATACCGTGGGAAGAATTGGGGACGGTGAGCTGTGGGCCGGCAGTGATGGTGGTGCCGGAGATGTTGCAAAGCCGCGCGTATCCGGCTGTCCCCATCTCGCTGTTGTAGGAATAGATGAAGGTGGTGCTGTTCAGTAATGCCAGCGAGGGGTGGTTGCACAACCCGCCCGCGGCGATCGTGGAGTTGACGGTGAAGTTATCTCCCGAAACGCTGATATGGGAAACAAATCCTCCCGTGTTGGCCTTAAAAGCTACGAGGATCTGTTCGGGTCCGGCTTTGATCAGTTGGGTTCCGGTGGAATAATAGGCCCATCCCGATCCCGGGATCTGAAAGGCGGGTCCGAAGGTGATATTGTCGCCGCTGCGGGTCCCCACTTTCAGGTAGCATGGTCCGAAGTCGCCTATGGCATAGGTCACCACAAAGCGGTTATCGTCAAGCGCTACGGCATCGGGGCAACGGGAGTTGGGCGTGTTGAAAACAAACGGTGATCCGAAACTGAGCGGGAAATCCATGGCTGATTTCGGAACTGCAGGCGTGCAAACTCCCTGCACAATATCCGATGTACGGCCGTTCACGGCAAGGCGGGTGACATAATTGGGCACAGAGATTCGGATGTCACGACTGGCATTTTGATGCTGAAAACCCTTGTAGTAGACCAGGCCTCCATCTGCCGAGGTAACGCGCACCATCCCGTTGATATCCGCAGGGATGCGCACGAGAACCTCCCCGGAGGTTGCCCAGCTGAACGAGGGATCTACCACCAGCTGATGCATGCCGATGGTTTGCGATGGCAGGTCGGCAACCTTTTGATCCTTTTTGCACCCCGCAACGATCAGTGCCAGGAGCAGCGGAAACAGAATGATCCTTTTCATAACGCAGAAATTATAGCCATAACCGGCTGACAATAGCAAATATACGATTTCCGGCGGTTCTTTGGGCATATGTTTCCGGAAATCTCGTAAGTGTGGCTGTTATGGCTGCAGGTGTAACTTTTCTCAGGGGATCAGTCCCGGATGCATCTTACATGGAAGGCCTGGTTGCGGAGGGCGGGGTAGAAGGAGACGCTGTAGTTGTATTCATTCATGCCGTGTGCCCATGCCTTTTTCGGGCCGTATGGGGTTGACGACCAGATGAGGGTTGCGAAATCATCGAAGCTCCACACCCGGTTATTGAACCTGGCGCCCTGCAGGAGGGCATGGAAGCCGGAATAGCCGGTGTACTTCAGCGGGGCTCCGGCAAATCCATTGGAGATGTAATGGTTGAAGAGCTGGGTCCACTCCTGTTCCGAAGGGATGTGCCATCCGGCAGGACAGAGTCCCTGGGCGCCTTCATCTGAATCGTAGCGCATCAGCTCGTCCCACTGGTAGAGTGCAGCGCTCTGGGCGCAGCGTGTGGGATTGTTGTTGAAACAATATTTTTCAGGGATGCAGTTATCCCGCTGGTTATCCGATCCCTGAATCTGGGTTCCGTAATTCAGTCCGGCGGCCATCCAGCATTGCGTACCGATCTGAACCGTCGGGTACGATTGGTTGTCGCGCGGGTCGGTCAGCGTATCTCCGCAACTGAAAATCGGGGACGGATCATTGAAAATAATGATTTCTGAGCGGGAGGGGCAGTCAAATGAGTTGAGGTAGGTATAAACAAGCAGATTGGCGCCGGTATCGGCCAGGGATGGGTGAAACCGGCCGTTGGTGACCCCGGTGCCCGACCAGTTTCCGCCTGGCGGAACGGCTCCCTTCAGACTGTAAGGCCTGCCATTGGTTAAAGAAATAGTATCGAAGCAGGGAACCACCTTAACCACGGAAGATGGCTGCACCAGCAGGGTGGCTGTGGCCTGGTTGCCCGGACAGTTGTTGGCGGAGGTGGTCACCTGGTAGGTTACCGTAGCCGGTACAAATCCTTCGTTAGTCAATACCTGTCTGATCATGGGGCCGCTGCCCGGGGCATAGCCTCCAATATAGGGGGAGGAGCAGGAGGGGGTCCACTGGAAAA
This sequence comes from uncultured Prolixibacteraceae bacterium, assembly GCA_964457665.1. Classification (GTDB taxonomy): domain Bacteria; phylum Bacteroidota; class Bacteroidia; order Bacteroidales; family FEN-979; genus CAYWHQ01. The sequence continues at coordinate 11,735 of CAYWHQ010000036.1, forward strand.
CCGTTCCTGCCACATGCGAGTGGAGGTTGAAGCCGGTGGTGTCGGGGATGCCCCCCGGGTAGCCCTGTCCCGATGCTGCGCGGATTCCGCAGATGGTATCGTGCGGTGGGTCGAACCAGACGTCGGGTACAGGGAAGACGGTCACGGTAAAATGGGCGGTGTCG
>CAYWHQ010000037.1:0-11750 GCA_964457665.1 uncultured Prolixibacteraceae bacterium
CGGAGGCGCTTTTCAATTTGTATACGATCGGTTACATCCCGTGCGATGGCATAGATCACATTCCCAAGCGAAAAAGCTCTCCATTCAAGGTAACAATACTGCCCATCCTTCCTTTTATACCGGTTGGTAATCCCGGTTACAGGATGGTCGGCGGTGAGTTCGGCCAGCGACTCAAGTGTAGCCGGTTTGTCTTCCGGGTGGATGAAATCGAGATATCTTTTTCCGGTGAGGGCTGAGGCAGCATATCCGAGATGTCTTTCCCATTCGGGGTTGGAACGAAGAAAGTTTCCCTGTTTATCGACAATACAGATCAGGTCGTTGGAGTGGAAGAAAAACTCTTCCAGCTCCTCTTTGGTCCTGGCGAGTGCATGCTCGGCATGCATTCGTTCTGTTATGTCGATGGCTACCCCCACCACTCCGGTAATATGGCCTGCCGGGTCGGTGCAGGGGGAATAAAGCGTATCGAAGAAACGGGTATCGATGATGGAGGTAGAACGGACAAACTCGCCCTGAAGGGCTCTTTCAAAGCTTTTGATGATCTCCGGATGATCCCCGTAAACATCGGTGATTTTCATTCCTGCCACCTGCGATGGTTTCAGGCCAAGATTCTCCAGCCCTTTTCCTTCCGAAAGGGTAAAAACACCATCGCTGTCGATCACAAAAAGTACAACAGGAAGGCTTGTAATTACTGACCGGTAGATATCCTTTTGCATCCCGGGATGGTAAAACCATCCAAAGTTATGAAAAATTAAGGGTAAATGTCAAGAAAACTTCGAAAAAATACTCTATTTCAATCCGCGGTTCTCAAGCAAAGCCTCAATGGATGGTTCTTTGCCGCGAAAATCGATATACATTTCCATGGCGTCCCTGGAACCGCCTTTCTCGAGTATTGATTTCCGGAACCTTCCCGCCGTTGCCTTATCGAAGATATCGCCTGTTTCGACAAATGCCTGGTAGGCATCGGCATCAAGTACTTCCGACCAGAGGTAGCTGTAGTAACCCGCGGTGTATCCGCCGGTCATCGTATGTTGAAAATAGGTGGTCCGGTAACGGGGAGGGATCTGGGGGATAAGGCCGATCCGTTTCATGGATTCTGCCTCAAAAGCCAGTACATCGACATCGGACAGGGTGGTGTCGGTATGATAATCCATATCGAGGAAGGAGGCCGCTACATATTCCGTAGTCTTGAAACCCTGGCCATACCTGGCACTTTTTCTGATCTTTTCCACGAGGATTTCGGGAATAACTTCTCCGGTCTGGTAATGCCGCGCGTATTCGCGTAACATCTGCGGTTCGAAGACCCAGTGTTCCATGATCTGGGAGGGAAGTTCCACGAAATCCCTCGGAACGGAGGCAAGACCGTTGTACTTTACATTGCGGAATAATCCGTGGAGGGCATGACCGAATTCGTGGAAAAAGGTCTCGGTCTCATCAGGTGTCAGCAGGGAGGGTTTATCACCTGCCGGAGCGGTGAAATTGCAAACGATGGTCGATACTGGCGCCACGCGGAAACCATCGTGGTAAGTCTGGGACCGGTAGCTTCCGCACCAGGCTCCGCTGCGTTTCGAGGGCCGGGGGAAGAAATCGAGGTAGAGCACCCCCAGGTGCGATCCATCTGCATCGCGGCATTCCCAGAGGGTCACATCGGGGTGATAGACCGGGGCATCTTTGATCTCGGTAAAAGAGATACCGTATAGCCGGTTGCAGAGGTTGAATATCCCGTCGCGGACATTCTCCAGGAGGAAATATGGCCGCAGGCTCTCCTCATCGACAGAAAATTTTTCCTGCACTACCTTTTCATTGTAGTAACGCCAGTCCCAACCCTCAAGACTGATATTCCGGTTTTCACGGGAGGCCAGGGCCTGCAGGTCGGTACGTTCCTTCTTAGCCAGAGTAAGAGCAGGTTCCCAAACTCTGTTGAGCAGATCGTAAACATTGGCGGGTGTTTTCGCCATACGGTCCTCGAGAACATAGGTTGCAAAATCGTTGTATCCGAGGAGCCTGGCCTTTTCCAGCCGGAGCGGTATCAGTTTTCTGACGACCTCTTTATTGTCGTACTGGTTGTTGTTGTTTCCGCGGTTAATATAGGCATGGAACATCTTTTCCCTGAGTTCCCTGAGGGAGGAGTACTGAAGGAAAGGGATAACGCTTGGATTGTGAAGGGTGAAGGTCCATTTCCCGGCATCTGAAGAATCCTTTCCCACTGCAGCCTGTACGATCCCTTCCGGGAGGCCGGCAAGATCACCCGGATTATCAATCACCAGCCTGTACCCGTTGTTCTCAGCCAGCAGGTTCTGCCCGAATTCAATCTGGAGCATGTTGATCTCCTTGTTGAGTTCACGCAGACGCTCCTGTTTGTCGGTCGGCAGTCCGGCGCCGCTTCGGATAAACTGTTTGTAGGTCTCCTCCGTCAGTCGTTTCTTTTCGGCATCCAGGCCGTCGTTTTCCCTGTTTTCGTATACCTTTCTGACCCGCTTGAAGAGGCGGGGATTAAGCCAGATATCATCCCAGTGCCTGGTCGTCAGGGGAGAAATCCTCCGGGCTACGGCCTGCATAGAATCATTGGTATGGGCGCTGTTCAATCCGAAAAACACCAGGCCGACCCGACGGAGCATTTGCCCGCTCTGATCCAGCGCCAGCAGCGTATTATCAAAATCAGGATCGTTTTCATTCTCCGTGATGGCAGCGATTTCCTTATTGTGCATCGTCATGGCCTGCTCAAAGGCAGGTTGATAATGTTCCCATGTAATAATTTCGAATGGTGGCACCTCAAATGGTGTTTTCCACGATGCCAGTAAAGGATTTTCGGGTTGGCGCGGCGCACAGCCGGCCAAAACAAAGGCGGTTGCCATAAGCCAAAGCGTTTTTTTCATGATGAAAGGGATTGATCCGTGGACAAACTTACGGAAAAAACCTGAAAGAAAACCGTAAAAAAGCACCTGCCTGGAAACCGGTTTCGTTCAGATGGGGATGGACATCCCGTCGGTGGCGCATATCGTTGCGGGAAAGATGCTCTGTGCCTCGGCCAGAAGTGGACCGGTGTCTTCATACCGTGCCGAAAAATGACCGATAAGCAGTTTTCCGACCCCCGCTTTCAGGGCGATAGCTGCCGCTTCGGTGGTGGTTGAATGAAGTTTTTCTGCCGCTGCATTCCGCATGTCATCCATGAATGTGGTTTCATGGTAGAGCAGGTCTACCCCCTTGATCCATGGGATCACCGCTTCATCATATGCCGTGTCGGAGCAATAGGCGTAGGATCGCTGGCGGGGTGGGGTCTGGAGGTGAAGCCGCCGGGGCTTTTCCCGGAAAACAAAACCCCATGTCGGAACGCTGTGACGAAGAGGAAAAGCATGCACTGTAAGTTTCTCATCGTCGATCAGGAGCTGCAATCCCCCGGCGGTCAGGGGATGAAAGGTCAGCGGATAGATCAGCCTGGTGGCCGATGCCTCCAGCTGCAGGTCGATGATCTCTTTCAGCAAAGAATGACCGTAAAGATGCAGTTCATGACGCCGGCCCAGCAGGTGGAAGGATGTCAGAAGGCCGATAAGACCGAAATAATGATCTCCGTGGAGATGGCTGATAAAGATATGGTGAATCCGCTGAAAATGTATCCTGTATTTACGGATCTGGAGTTGAGTTCCTTCGGCGCAGTCGATTAAAAACAAGCGCTCATTCACGTTAAGTAAATGAGCGCTTGGGTTACGCTGCAGTGTGGGGATGGCAGAATTGCTGCCCAGCACTGTCAGGGAGAATGTCATGACTGCTCCTTCGCGGTCTCTTCATTCGATTGCTCTTCGGCCTTGATCATGTCGGCCTTGAGATTTGCCAGGGCATCGATATCGCCCAGGGTTGTTTTCTCAAGGTTGTCCTTCAATTTCTTGACCGCCTTCTTGGTATCCTTCTCTTTCTTCTTGCCGGCAGACGATTCCTTGTCCTTTTCCATCCGTGCGGCATCCTGGTGGATCCGTGAATGCGACAATATGATCTTCTTGTTCTCCTTGGAAAACTCAATCACCTTGAAATCGAGTACCTCCTCATCGCGGGCCTGGGTATTATCCTCCTTGTGGAGGTGGCGGAGCGGGGCAAAACCTTCCACGCCGTATGGAAGGGCCACGATAGCGCCTTTATCATTGAGGCTAACGATGGTGCCTTTATGCACCGATCCAAGGGCAAATACCGACTCGAACACATCCCATGGATTCTCTTCCAGTTGCTTGTGTCCGAGGCTGAGCCGGCGATTTTCAACATCCACATCCAGCACCATCACATCGATCCGTTCACCCACCTTGGTAAACTCGGCCGGATGCTTGATCTTCTTTGACCAGGAGAGGTCGGAGATATGGATCAGCCCATCGACACCCTCTTCGAGTTCCACGAATATTCCGAAATTGGTAAAGTTGCGCACCAACGCGTTATGCTTCGACTTGAGCGGATATTTCTCCTTAATGTTGGCCCAGGGATCAGGAATAAGTTGTTTGATCCCCATCGACATCTTGCGTTCCTCCCTGTCGAGGGTAAGGATGACTGCTTCAACCTCCTGGCCGACTTTCAGGAAATCGTGGGCGGTACGGAGGTGCTGCGACCATGACATTTCAGATACGTGTATCAGACCTTCAACACCGGGAGCGATCTCCACGAAAGCACCATAATCGGCAATCACCACAACCCGGCCATTTACTTTATCGCCGATCTTCATGCCCTGATCCAGCGAATCCCAAGGATGGGGAGTAAGCTGTTTGAGACCCAGCGCAATACGCTTCTTGTTGTCATCGAAGTCGAGGATGACCACCTTGATCTTCTGGTCAAGTTTGACGATCTCCTCAGGATGGTTGATACGACCCCAGCTAAGGTCGGTGATATGAATCAGCCCGTCGACACCGCCAAGGTCGATAAAGACGCCGTAGGAGGTGATATTTTTAACTGTTCCTTCAAGGATCTGACCTTTTTCAAGCTTTTTGATGATCTCAGCCTTCTGGGCTTCCAGTTCATCCTCGATCAATGCCTTGTGCGAAACCACCACGTTCTTGTATTCGTGATTGATCTTGACAACCTTGAATTCCATCACCTTGTCAACGAACACATCGTAATCGCGGATCGGTTTAACGTCAATCTGCGAGCCGGGAAGGAACGCCTCAATACCGAAGATGTCCACGATAAGTCCGCCCTTGGTGCGCGATTTGACATAACCTTTGATTATCTCCTGGTTGTCGTAGGCCTGGTTGATACGTTCCCACGACTTCAGAATCCTTGCCTTTTTATGTGAAAGCAGCAGCTGTCCTGTCGGATCCTCCTGATTTTCCACATACACTTCTACCAAATCCCCTACTTTCAGTTCCGGGTTGTATCGAAATTCGTTCATCTGGATTACACCGTCGGATTTAAACCCGATGTTCACCACCACTTCACGGTTGCTTATGGCAACCACCGTACCCTCGATCACTTCATGATCCTGGATGGCACGCAGGGTGCGGTCATACTCTTCTTCCAGCCGCCTGCGCTCCTCGCCGGAATATTTTTCATGCTTTTTGCCGATGGCATCCCAGTCGAAATCAGAAGCAGAGACCACCGGGGCGATCTCTTTACTGCTTTCCGGGACGGGTTGGGGAGCGGGTGTTTCAACTTCGGCCGTAACAGGTTCAATTTCAGGATTGACAGTCTGCTCCGTGTTTTCATTCATTTCTTCAGGAGTCATTCAATAATTCTTGTTATGGAGCCGGTTTGCCGGCTTCCGGGTGATACATGATTTTGCTTACAGGGTTTTTTGAAATAAAGAACTTATGCCGTTGACACCCCAGGGAAAACGGGGTGCAAAGCTACAAAAATTCTTTCAGATTGTATACAAATAATAGGATAACCCATTGCAAACCACGCCCAGAAAAATTATATACTACTTTGTTGTGGTATATAAAAATATTTTTACATTTGCATCGGTCAATCTTCCAGCCGCGACTTATGAATTTGTCGAAAACAGCGCAGTATGCGATCCGGGTCATCAGCTACATGATCCTGAAGGAGGAGCCGCTTTACCCTGCATCGCGCCTGGTGAGCGACCTGAAGATCCCAGACAAGTATCTCCGACGGATTCTGACCACCCTGACCAGCACCGGTCTGGTTGAGTCGGTTAAAGGAAAATACGGAGGGTTCCGTCTGCAAAAAAAACAGGAAGATATCCGCCTTTACGACATTGTGGCGAGTGTTGAAAGCCTTGAGAAGTATTTCGGATGTGTACTGGGTTTCGGGACATGTTCGGATGCCTCCCCCTGTTCCCTGCACATCACCTGGGCACCGGTAAGGGATGAGATCAGGAACTTTTTGCAAACAACCACCATCGCTGAAGTGATAAGGGACCCGCAGATCATGAAGTTCTGATTTTTTTTCTTCATAATTACTACAATAATGTAGCATATAACTTAACACAAATCAACATGGAAGAGAAAACTTTACTCGACAGATTCATGAGCCGCAAAGGGCTCTACACCAGTTTCTGGATCATTGCCTTGTTTATGGTGACAATGCTGATCTATTACACGGCCAATCTGCAAAAGGAGGTACCTCCTATCCCCAGGGTAGTCAAATCCGAGAGCGGGGAGGTCCTTTACACCTATGATGATGTGGTGCAGGGGAAGGCATATTTCCAGCAGTTCGACCTGATGGACTGGGGAACGCTGCTGGGGATGGGGGCCTATATGGGGCCTGATTTCTCTGCTGATTTCCTGCATTACCGTGCCGGGTTCCTTTATGACCATTACGGTATGGAGCTATATGGCAGGTGTAACCGTGATTTAACTGATATTGAACGGTCCGCTGTCAAAGAACGAGTGAAACAGGATGTCAGAAAGCAAACGCACCTGCTGGAAGAGACAACGGTTTATACCGATGCTTCGGCCGCGGCCTATCACGCCAATGTGAAATACCTGGTCAACCTGCTTGTCAATGGTGATCCGGAGAGGGCATTCAGGGGGGGGATCATAAAGGAGGATGAGGCAAAAAAAATCGCAGCATTTGTAGACTGGGCGCAACTGGTCGCCTCATCGATCCGTCCCGGCACTGAACGTACCTGGTCGAACAACTGGCCGCCGGAGCCATTGCTGGATCAGGATCTGAATTTCAATGCGCATAAAATCTCCCTCTGGGAATTTCTTATCCTCTGGTCGCTCACCATCGTAGTGATCTTTCTTGCTTACGAATACCTTTTTAAAAGGGATCCCGGAGAGGTCCTCGAACCTGCCATAAAGATAACGGGATTATTCAGGTCGCAGCAGAAACTGCTCAAATACATACCGATCGTTGCCGCGTTGTTTGTGGTGCAGCTTATCATCGGGGGATACCTGGCCCATCTCTACACCGAGCCCGGCAACGATTTTCTGATATCGCAGGATTTGTTGCCATTCAATGTCTTACGATCAATGCACACCCAGATCGCGATCCTATGGGTTGCAGTGGGCTGGCTGGTGGGTGGTCTGCTCATTGCGCCGTGGATCGCCAACAGGGACCACCGGTTTCCGTGGCTGGTCGACATATTGTGGTTTGCCCTGCTGGTGGTGGCCATTGGAAGCATCATCGGATTATACATGGGAGCTACGGGGCAGTTACGTGAAACCTGGTTCTGGCTGGGGAACGAAGGCCGCGAACTGGTTAACCTGGGGCGTGTATGGGACATCGGTCTTGTGGTGGGGCTGGTATTCTGGTTTCTGCTGATCATTTCCCTGATCCGGAAGGCCTCAACCAATAATCCTATTGTCAGTACGATCATCTGGTCGGCATTTGCCATAGCTACGCTTTACATTGCAGGGATGATGCCGATCCACAAGATCATTCCGAACTACACCGTTGATGATTATTACCGGTGGTGGGTCATCCATTTGTGGGTGGAGCTGACCTTTGAGCTGTTTGCTGCCGGTGTGATCGCTTTCTTTACAGTTTCTCTCGGACTGATCTCCATGAAGATAGCGGTCAGGACGATGTTTTTCGAGTTGCTGCTCATCATGATGAGCGGTACGCTGGGTGTCGGTCACCATTACTGGTGGCAGGGGCTCGATGAATACTGGGTTGCTGTAGGCGGAATCTTCTCGGCGCTGGAGCCGTTGCCGCTGGCGCTGATGATCGTGGAAGCCATGAAGAATTACAGGGAACAGAAGCGTGAAGGAAAGAAAAACGAGTTCGCCGTCCCGTTTATGTGGATCGCTGGTTCGGCGATCATGAACTGGATCGGGGCCGGATTTTTCGGGATGCTCATCAACACCCCGACCATCAACTATTATTCACACGGCACCTACCTCATCATGCCGCACGGTCATGTAGCGTTACTGGGAGCGTTCGGATATATCTCCCTGGCATTTATCTATATGGCGTCCCGCACAAACTCTCTTGCCAAAGGCCTTGCCTGGAATGAAAAACTGAGCCGATATGGCTTCTGGTTCCTGACCGTCGGAGCACTTCTGTTCACCATACCCACCTATATCATCGGAATCGAACAAACACAGATAGCGCATGATCTGGGTTACTTCCACACAAGGTTGAGAAGTACCGTGGAGCCACTGAAGGTCTGGATGTGGATCAGGACCATTCCCGACGGGCTGATGATCACCGGCGGGGTGATCATACTCTATGATCTGGTTTATAAAACCTATCTGGCTAAAAAGATCCGGGTCAGCTGACCATCTGCCAGCATGAAAACTGCCTGATCACGTTTTGGTCGGGGCAGTTTACTACTTTTGCAAAAAAAAAGAGATGTCTCTGAAATGCGGAATCATCGGACTGAGCGGAAGCGGAAAGACAACGATATTCAACTGTTTCTCCACCCACCGGGCGGAAGCCGCTGCTGCCAGGGCAAACCTTGGCAGTATTCCTGTTCCTGACCCCAGGTTAAGGGAGATTGACCGTTTCATTCATTCGGCAAAGATCGTTCCTACCACGGTGGAGATGGTTGATATTCCCGGACTTGCCAGGGGTGGTACCGGTATGGGAACTCAGTTTCTTTCGGAGATCCGGAATGTGGATGCGCTGATACAAGTGGTCCGGTGCCATGATGACCCGTCGTTTCCCCACCCGGAAGGGTCGGTCGATCCGGTTCGGGACCGGGAGACAGTGGATCTCGAGCTTCAGGTGCGCGACCTGGAGTCGGTGGAAAAGAAGCTCCAGAGGATGGATAAACTGGCACGGGGAGGCGACAAGGATGCCCGGCATGCCGCTGATGTCCTTACCAAATATAAAGACCACCTGGAATCATTTCAGTCAGCTCGTACGGTTCCGGTTTACAGCGAGGAGCGGAAGTATGCTGCCGACCTTTGCCTTTTAAGTGAGAAACCCGTACTTTATGTCTGCAATGTCGACGACGTTTCGGCCACTGGCGGCAACCAATGGTCGCAACGGTTTGTCGAATCGCTGGAGAAGGAGCAGGCAGAGGTGATCATACTCGCCGGCCGGCTGGAGGCTGAAATCGCGGAGCTTGAATCGGAGGATGACCGATCGGCATTTCTGGTGGACGCCGGGCTGAAGGAGCCCGGTGTAAACCGACTGATCCGGGCGGCATACCACCTGCTGAACCTGCAAACCTTTTTCACTGCCGGCCCCAAGGAGGTGCGGGCCTGGACGATCCGCAGCGGCATGACCGCCCCCCAGGCTGCCGGGGTTATTCACAGTGATCTGGAACGCGGATTCATCCGGGCTGAGGTGATGAAATATGACGACTTTATCCGGTTCGGATCGGAACATGCCTGCCGTGAGGCAGGAAAACTTGCCGTGGAGGGCAAAAACTATGTGGTGCAGGATGGGGATATCCTGCATATCCGCTTTAACGTTTAAGCAAACCGCGCATAGTTTTTGAGCTTGTCAAGAAAGTCAGCCTTTTTTCGAACCGAAACCTCGACCTCTGAATTGTCCTCCATAATCACTGAACCACCTTTTCCCTTAATATATCTTTTGATATACATCAGATTGACAAGATGTTTGTTATGAATGCGTGAAAAGGGAAGATCCTCCAGTATCCTTTCGTAATTGTTGAGCGGTTTGGATGCGATCAGCCGTTGACCGGTAACCAGATAGAAAAGGGTGTACACGTCGTCGGCCTCCAGCCGGACGATATCACTCAGTTTTACGATATTAAGTCCATCGGACGAGGCGATGATGATCTTTTCGTTCTTGCTCCGGAGGGTGTCGCGGAGTACATTCAGTTTTGCATCCAGATCGCCTTTCGATTCCCTGGCAAACTTGTCGATCGCGGTCTTAAGCCCATCATAGGTCACCGGTTTCACAATGTAATAGAGCGCCGAACACTCGAACGCCCTGACGGCATACTTGTCGTAGGCAGTGATAAATATTACATGAAAATCCTTGAATCCGGCCCTGGAGATAACGTCGAAGCCTTCTCCATCGGGGAGGTTGATATCGAGGAATACCAGCTCCGGTTGCTGCTCGTTTATCAGGGGGATGGCGTTGCTGACACAGTCAGCTTTCCCAAGGATCTGAACCATAGGGAAGTGACTTTCCAGTAACTTCTCGAGCATGACCATACAGGTATTGTCATCGTCGACCAGTACAACTCTTATCTTTCCTTCCATATACTGCAAGGCTTCTAATCTGTTCTACAAAAGTAAAAAAAACACATGATAAAAATGATGTAATTTTGCCGGATTCCTCAGGTATTTCATTGGCTAATATAATAAAAAATTGATCCATGACAGAGATAGCCGGTATATTAAATAAAAAAAAAATCTCCCGGACCGATATCATCGCACTTCTTTCGACATATAATCCCGTTGACCTGAAGTTGTTGTATGATACTGCCCAGGAATGCAAAGCGAAGCATGTGGGCAAAAAAGTCTATTTCAGAGGGCTTATTGAATACTCCAACCGGTGTTCCAAGAACTGTTATTACTGTGGCATCCGTGCATCGAACCGGCGATATATCCGATATGAACTGACCGACGAAGAGGTTGTGGATGCGGCAGTTTATGCCTGGAAAAACAACTTTGCCTCGATCGTTATTCAGGCCGGTGAAAGAACCGGTGCGCAGTATACCGAAACCATAGCACGTTTGCTTGAGAAGATACACAGGGCAACCGGAGGCGGACTGCACGTCACCCTTTCGCTCGGGGAACAGGACGAGGAGACGTACAGGAGATGGATGGAGGCGGGAGCCCACCGTTACCTGCTGAGGATCGAGGTGTCAAACAGGGCGCTTTACCGGAAGCTTCACCCGGATGACGGTTTTCACGAATACGACCGCCGGCTTGAAGCCCTCCATATCCTCCGCAGGCTGGGTTACCAGACAGGCACCGGTGTGATGATCGGATTGCCTTTCCAGACTGTTGACGACCTCGCGGATGACCTGTTATTCTTCCGGGATTTCGACATTGACATGGTGGGAATGGGACCATGGATCGAGCATGAGGACACTCCGCTTTACGCCATGCGTCAACATGCTCCACCTCCGGAAAAAAGGTTTGATCTCTCCATCCGGATGGTTGCGTTGCTCCGGCTCATGATGAAGGATATCAACATTGCCGCCACTACCGCGATGCAAACGCTCGATCCCACAGGCCGGGAGAAAGCGCTTTACGCCGGGGCCAACGTGATCATGCCGAACCTGACACCGGTGAAATACAGGGATAATTACCTGCTTTACAAGGATAAACCCAATGTACATGACCAGCCCGAAGAGACCATTCTGGCGCTGGAACACCATATAGCATGCGCGGGTGATTCTATCGGGTACGGCGATTGGGGCGATTCAAGACATTACAAAGATC
>CAYWHQ010000038.1:0-8383 GCA_964457665.1 uncultured Prolixibacteraceae bacterium
GAATCTCCGACGCGAATAAAACCTGAAGGTATGCATTTGTAACACTGATGGTGATGTCGTTTCTCACCTTCTCGGTCTCATACTCCCCAGCTCTGATATTGCTCTCATGCTGCCGTATGTTCCGGTTATTCTGCAATCCGTTAAACAAGGTATAGGAGCTGCTGATGGCTACGTTGGTCGAATGAAAAGTCTGATCCACGAAAGTGTTCTCGGTGGGGTCAATCGATTTACCGGCATTGAACGATTCATTGGCGCTGGCGCTCAAACTGGGTATCCTGATCCCTTTGGCCTGGTGTAGGCTTACTTTGTTGAGCTCATTGGTCAGGATGCTCTGGTTAATTGTTATGTTTTTTTTTAAGGCTGTATCAATGCACTGCCGGAAGCTCCATACTTTTATCTGTGCTGACAGCGTTGTAATATAAAAAAAGCAAAATACAAGAAATGTACCCGTTCGCACCATAACCTGTCTTATATTTGTGAAGGAAAATCAGGCACAAAAATAATGAATCATCTCTTTGACGACATTTTTATAATAATCCTTCGTTTGATCCACGTATGGATATTTTGATACTTTTGTGAAATGCTGAATCAACGACTACATCAAAAACTTCTTCAGAAACTCTCCCCTCAGCAGGTATTGGTAATGAGGCTGCTGCAGGAACCTTTGTTGTCGCTGGAACAACGGATCAAACAAGAACTGGAGGAGAATCCCGCCCTTGAGGAGGCAGGCCGGTTGGACGAAGATACTGATTACATGACAGAGGACAATGAGGGGGAATCAATCGTTGCCGAGGAGGATGAGTTCATGGACGAGGATTCCGAAGTACCGGGTTCGGGCAGGGAAGATGAATTCTCCTACGAGGATTATCTGGATGAGGATGAGATACCGGATTACAAACTGACCGTCAACAATAAAAGCCGTGATGAAGAAACTCACGAGATCCCGCTGATCTCCCGGATGAGTTTCCAGGACTATCTTCTAGCACAGGTCGGATTACATAAACTTACTGACAAGGAATTTATCATCGCCACAGCTGTCATCGGAAATCTGGATGAAGCCGGTTACCTGCGAAGGGAGATAAGTTCTCTGATTGATGATCTCTCCTTCAATCAAAATATTACCGTTACAGCCGAAGAGGTTGAGAAGGTGATCCGGCTTATCCAGACCTTTGATCCGCCCGGGATCTGTGCCCGAAATCTGCAGGAATGCCTGCTCCTTCAGCTCCAGGTTAAACCAAACAGGACATATGTCACTGATCTTGCAGAAGTTATCATCAGGTTTTACTTCGATGAATTCAGCAAGAAGCACTATGATAAGATTATTCAGAAGGCCCATCTTTCAGAAGAAGATCTCAAGGATGCCATTGAAGAGATTACCCGGCTGAATCCCAAACCAGGAGAGTCGGTAGCTGAGGTCAGCCGGGATAGCCAGTACATCATTCCCGATTTTATCATTTCGAATTCCGAAGGGACTCTTGAGCTGACGCTCAATAACAGAAACACACCAGATCTTGTGCTTAACAAAGAATACCTGGATATGCTGGCCGGATTTGCACGAGGCCGAAAAAACGCAAGCCGTGAGGAAAAATCAGCGATTTCCTTTATCCGTCAGAAGATCGAGTCTGCAAGAGGGTTTATTGAAGCACTCCGGCAACGGCAGCAAACACTTCTGCTGACCATGAATGCCATAATGGATTATCAGCGTGATTACTTCCTGACCGGGGATGAAACACGGCTTAAACCAATGATCCTTAAAGATATCGCCTCGAAAATCGGCCTTGATATCAGTACTATTTCAAGGGTTGCAAACAGCAAATATGTACAGACCCCGTTTGGCACCATGCTGCTGAAGAGTTTCTTTTCCGAATCAATGCAAAATGTTCACGGGGAAGAGGTCTCCACCCGGGAGATCAAAAAAATCCTTTCCGATACAATCAAGGCAGAAGACAAGAACAATCCCCTGACCGACGATGACCTGATGGCCAGGCTGAAAGAAAAGGGATATAATGTTGCCCGCCGTACCATTGCCAAATACCGTAAACAGCTGCAGATACCGGTTGCCCGGTTAAGAAAGGAGTTTTAGTCAGAATATGCTGATTAACATGACGAGGAAATTACCGCAACTGATCAGTTTAATTTTTCATCCGCTCTTTATACCGGTTTATCTGCTCTGGTTCATTTTCACCTATCCTGGCCTGATCCCGGTTCTGGTACCTTTCGGTTATCAAATGATTCTTTTTGCCATCGTGGTTCTCTCAACGGTTATTATACCACTTTTTATGGTCTACCTGATGCTCAGGCAGAAACTGATCCTGTCGGTGCACCTCCATACCAGGGAGGAAAGGGTTTATCCGATTCTTGCGATGGCTGTTTTCTACTACCTGACCTATTATCTTGTCAAGGGAGTTTCGGTGGTATCGCTTTTCGGATACTTTATGCTGGGAGCCACTCTCGTGGCTGCGATACTGCTCCTGCTGAACTTCTTCCTGAAAACAAGCCTGCATATGGCCTCACTGGGTTCCTGCAGTGGATTTCTGGCCGGTTATATGATCATCACAGCCCAGAACCTCCTTCTCCCCCTCATCCTCATGCTGCTGCTCAGCGGGATCCTGGGATATACACGACTGAAACTGGAAACACATAAACCCATAGAGATCTACACAGGATTCCTGGCAGGATTCTTTACGCTGATATCCTTGTTTATCCTGGTCTGATCAGAATGGCCGGAGCAGGAAACCAACAGATATGGGATAGATCTCCGGCCCTTTCCCTTTTGTGAATACGGTGGAGAGACTGTAATATCCGTAAAGATGAAACCACTTGTACCCGATCCTGAGGGTGGGGCCGTAAGCAAATTTTTCAAGATTCTGCACCCCTCTCAGCTTCATGCGTAACTGATCAGCAGTGTAGTGTACGTTATTATTACCGATATAATCCTCCCCGACATATTTTGTATGGGCCGGCAGCATATAACCCACCCGGAAACCCAATGCCACTGCAACTTTCGACTTGGATACAAACCGGAATTCAACAGGAAGCCATAAATAGGGGAAGGTGATCTTGCTTCTCCGGTAATCCAGCGAGTCATGGATGGGATGAAGGTAGATGGAATCGGGCTGGCTTACAACAAGGAAGTTTCCATACATGTTCTGTGCACTGAATCCTGCTCCGATTCCGAATCCGAAATTGCTTTTTCCGAAAAACACATTATAGGTGGCAAAAATCTGAAAACCCTGATTGATAGTCCTTGTTTTGACACCCTCGGGCATATTCATCCAGATATCGGTCATCAACCCAATCCCTATGCCGAGCTTCTTTTTTGTGGCTTCATTGATAATTTGTGAGCTTCCGGTCACAGGGATAAGGATAAGGAGACAGATGATCAAAAGAAAAGAATGTTTGATGGCCTTCATAAGGTATATGATATTGTTTGTACTATAAACAAATATAACGTTTTTTGAGCAAATCCATTATAATCCCCATAAATTTTCGGGATATATTCCATCCCTGACAAGCGCTCTGATCTTAAGCATTACCTTATCCCTGTCCTCACGGTAGGTCATACCAAACCAGCTGCCTGAACTCTGAAGGACCTTTACGGCGACCTGTGATTGCCCGATCAGTTCATTGACCATATAAGGGATATAGAACTCTGCCCGGGGATTGTCCTTGTTTTTCTCCAGAAAAGCTCTGAATCCGGCATTCAGGTAACCAAAAAAGGAAGGTCTGAATCCCCAGTAATTCATGGAAACCACCTCATCGGGAGATAATGCATGCGACGACCCGGATTCATCAAGATAAGAGATGCTTTCGTTGTCTTTTACGATATGTGTTCTTTCAACCACATCCATCAGAAAACCCTGTGGATCCGTTTTACATATTCCCCTTGAAACGCTTCCATGATCAGAAAGGGTCTGACTCAGGCGGTAACCAACCATGCAGTATTGCTGCTCACCGGCATGTTCCGTTTCCCGGAAAAAATCAGCGATCTTACGGTATGCATCATAGCCATAAAAATCATCGGCATTGATCACGGCAAAGGGGCCCTGCACCCGGCCATCCGCCATCAACACCGCGTGGCCTGTCCCCCAGGGTTTTTGCCTCTGGTCACTCACCTTGAACTCGTCAGGTACCATCCAAATCTCCTGAAATACATAATCGATCTCCACATGAGCACGCAACCGCTCAACGAAACCCTGAATAAATTCATTCTCAATACTCTGCTTTATGACAAAAAGGATCTTTCCGAATCCGGCCCGCAAGGCGTCATATACCGAGTAATCAATAATTGTTTCTCCGGACGGACCGATCCGGTCAAGCTGTTTCAATCCGCCGTAACGGCTTCCGATACCAGCGGCAAGTACGATCAGGGTAGGTTTCATAGATTCCATTATTTCCAGCTTCTGACTTTATAGCCGTGAACAGAAAAGTAAAGAATAAAAAGATAACAGGGAACGGCAATCCAATAGGCCGCGGAAGGTGAGAAGATGTCGGACAAGTATCCCCAGATCACAGGCAGAATAGCGCCTCCGGCAATACCCATGATCAGCAGCGCCGAACCGGTCTTTATGAAAGAGCCCAGGTCGTGAATGGCAAGCGGCCATATGGCAGGCCATACGATGGCATTGGCAACACCCAGCAGTATGACAAAGAAAACGGTCACCGGGATTACAAGTTTCACAAACGACATGGTGGTGAAATCAATCATGGGTACTGCCATCTTGACCGTAGGATCTGAGAACACCACGCCAAAGGTGAACAGGATGCCAGCCACTGCACTGATGGCCAGAAGCTGTCGTTGTGATATAATCCCGGGAATCAAGGCAATACCTATAAAATACCCCACCACCATGGCAATCAGAACCATGGAGGTGTAATATTGTGCGGATGCCAGCGGAACGCCAAGCGATAATCCATAGCGGATCACCGTGTCCCCCGCAATCACCTCAATACCGACATAGAAAAAAATGGCCATAACACCCAGGATCAGGTGCGGAAACTGGAATATGTTTTGTTTCCCCTCACTGATGACCGATTGATCAGCGGTGTTCGACTCTGTTTCGATCTCAGGGAGGGGAGCATACCTGATCAGAATCCCCAGAAGCAACAATATTGCCGTCATTCCCAGATAAGGTGCTATGACACGGCGGGCAAGCATATCCAGCGTGACCGCCCTGGCATTGTCATCCATCCCGGTCAGCGATTGTATCAGGGCATCACCATCATGAAGGATAAAATACGCCAGGATCACCGGTGCGATTGCACCGGCCAGCTTATTGCAAATGCCCATGATACTGATCCTTCTGGCAGCCGTTTCCTGTGGCCCTAAAATGGTAATATAGGGATTGGATGCTGTTTGAAGGATGGCCAATCCGGTTCCAAGGGTGAACAATCCCGTGAGAAAAAAACCATAGGTTCTTGACAGGGCAGCAGGAATAAAAACCAGGGTTCCGGCAGCCATCACCAGCAGTCCAACCATCATCCCTTTCCTGAAACCTGTTTTCTTCAATATCCAGGCCGACGGCAGCGCCATTACAGTATAGGAGATGTAAAACGCAAAAGCAACGAATAATGCCTGAAAATCGGATAATTCACAGGCAATCTTCAGATAGGGGATCAGGATGCCGTTCAGCCATGTAACGAACCCGAAAATGAAGAAAAAAAGGCCGATGATAGATATTGAAAGGAAGTATTTACGGGTCATGAAAAGGAATTTGCCGCAAATTTAATTATTTATCCTACATTTGTCATGATTGCTTTTATACTATGCTGGAACCCATTCAGGAAAAGTTCAATATTCTGATCGTCGACGATCGGATCGAAAATCTGATATCTCTGGAGAGCATCATTGCCAGTCCGGAGTTAAATATAATCAGGGCGCTGAGCGGAAACGAAGCCCTTGCCATAATACTCGGTCAGGAGATATCTCTAGTTCTGCTGGATGTCAATATGCCCGTGATGGATGGTTTTGAAACGGCCGAACTGATGAGAGGAAGCGAACGAACCAGAAGTATCCCGATCATATTTATCACCGCCACATTCCGTCAACCCAAACAGGTGTTCAGAGGCTACGAGTCGGGCGCCGTCGACTACCTGTATAAGCCCCTGGACCGGAAAATTCTGCAAAACAAGATCCGGGCCTATATCGATTTCTTCAAACAGAAACATGAATTACAGGTCACTACGCGAAAACTGCAGAAAACCATTGAGGAACTCGATCAGGCAAAACGAATTGCAGAGGAGGCCACCATAGCCAAGAGCTCTTTCCTTGCCAACATGAGCCACGAAATACGCACCCCTCTGAACGGCATCATCGGAATGACAGACCTTATCATGATGGAACCCGACCTGCCGGAGCAGTTTCATGAGCATCTTTACGATATCAAGCAGAGCAGCGAATCATTGCTGGAGATCATCAACGAGATTCTCGACATCAGCAAAATCGAAGCAGACAAGCTGGAAATCGAGACCATTGAATTCAGCGTCAGAAATCTCCTTGAATCAATAGTATCCATGCTGTCGGTAAAGGCTTTTCAGAAAAAACTGGAATTCCTCTGCCGGCATCCTGCTACCTTACCCGATATCCTCAAGGGGGATCCTACCAGAATCCGGCAGGTGCTGATCAACTTCCTCAGCAATGCACTCAAATTCACCGAATCAGGAAGTGTGACACTATCGGTAGATATTGAAAAGAACAATCTCCACCCTAAAAAGGATCAGATCATATTCAGCGTGTCGGATACCGGCATAGGCATTGATGAATCCAGGATTGCACAGCTATTCACCTCCTATTCACAGCTTGACCGGTCCATCACCAGAAGCTATGGAGGAACAGGACTGGGACTCTCGATCTCCAAAAAGCTTGTGGAACTCATGGGGGGAAAGATCGGGGTTGATTCCAGGCGCGGAAAAGGAAGTACCTTCTTTTTCAGTTTGCCCCTGAAGGAAGGAGCTCCTTCCGACGAAACCTGGCGACTTCAGTATCCTGAAGGGACAGAGAAATTGAGCGCCATTGTCATGGATTCTTCAACCGACGCTGCCCGTCAGATGACGTTATTTCTTGAGGCATGGAATATCCCGACGGAGTGGTTTACGGATCACGAGAAATGCATTGGATTCCTTGACAGCCATCTTGAAAACAAGTATGATTTCATTTTCCTGGAAAACAATCTTGTTAAATTCAGGTCCGAATCCTTCGCCGAATATCTTTCGTCCCGTTATCCGCTGATGAAATCATCTGCCTTTATCGGTATGACGGAGAATAAATCTGTTCATGCCGTTAGAAAGATCCAGGAACTTGGAATTCACCATCAGATATTCAAACCGGTGATGCAGCAGGAGTTGAGAGATATCATTCAAAGATTAATCTCATCCGGCTTGCAGAAAGACTCTTATCCCATTAAAACCATCAAGCCCTATAGCGAAACAAACATCTCCGAATGGAAAATAAACATCCTGCTTGCCGAGGATCAGATCATCAACCAGAAGATCATCGTACAGTTACTCACAAAAAAGGGATGGAACGTGACCGTTGCCTCTAACGGCAGGGAGGCTGTGAATATAGCACATACACGTCTTTTTGATGTAATTCTCATGGATGTCCTCATGCCTGAACTGGATGGATTCGGAGCTACCCGCGAAATACGGACCGATACACAGGGAAAGAACATGAACACCCCGGTCATTGCCATCACTGCCAATGCCATGAAAGGCGACCGGGAAAAATGTCTCGAATCAGGCATGAACGACTACATCTCCAAACCTCTTCATCCGGAGGAGCTTTTCCAGATCATTGAAAAGTATTATTCCAAATAGAACCCGACGCATGATAAAAAAGGCATGGAATTCCATCTACCGTTCCTTAACGGAGTTTGATTACCGTACCCTCCGGCACATGGGGATAGGGAAATCACTGCTGCTCTGGTTTCTTGCCATTTCGCTGATTCCACTTGCGACGTTAAGTTATGTCAACTTTCTTTACTATTACAGGGGGTTGAATATCATGTCGGGAAAATCCCTTTTTACCACTTCACAATTAAGGGTGAATTATCTCAACAGCTACTTCAAGGAAATAACCGGTTTTCTGGATGACCTTACCCTCGACGAATCGGCAATCACTATCGCCGGATCAATTCAAAATAATATACCTTCAGAAAATGAAATGGATCAGTTCAGAAAGCAGATTAAAAAAGGCTGGACCCCTGAGGGCATTCAAAACATTTTTCTTATTGATGAAAAGGGCAACATAATCTTTTGTCTGAACGGTTGCCGGGATAGCAGGGAAAACCTGTATCAGGACTCATTTAAAGAAACCCTTTTCAGTAAAACTTCGCAGCGGTCCTTTACGACCGGGAAGACACTCTTCTCAGACCTGGAATATTAT
>CAYWHQ010000038.1:8393-11734 GCA_964457665.1 uncultured Prolixibacteraceae bacterium
CCGGGATCCGGGGAAATCAGTGGGTTCCTCTGTAAACCAATCTTAAATAATAAAGGCGACAGAACAGGAATCATTGCCCTTCAGATCAGCACCGGGGAGATCGATAAAATTATCCAGTATGGCATAACCTTCGGGACAACCGGACAGGTTTACCTGATCGGACTGGACCTGATGTTACGATCGGCCAGCCGGATAGGAGAAAAATCAAGTATCCTGAGGGAAAAAGAGGAAAACCACAGCACTTTGACCTGGCAAAGTGTCAAGGCCAACCATCTGGCCCTCGATGGCGAAGGGAAACCTATCACGGAATCCGTCGGCATATATCTGAATTCAAAGGGAAAATACATGGTCGGCCTCTACCGTAATATCAGCTCGGTGGAGGAACTCGGGGTAAACTGGGCACTTATTGAGGAGATTGACCAGGATGAGGCACATTTTGTGGCCAGGGAATTATCCTCATTTGCCAAGCTTTCACTGATCCTGACCACCATTGTCGTCATTATTCTTTCTACCATTGTCACCAAAAGGTTTGTGACACCCATAAAAAAAATCTCCGAATGGGCCAAGCAGGTAGCACATGGGGAACTGATCAATCGGGATATCCGCGTGGCACAAAATGAGGTTGGTGAAATGAAAGAGACGTTTAACTGGCTGGTTCAATCCCTTCAGTCGTTCGCAGAGGTCAGTCAGTCGGTGGCACTTGGGGACTACAGCAAACAGGTGGTGGTAAGAAGCGATAAGGATATCATGGCCGTGTCGATGAATCAGATGGTGGAGAGCTTCAAAACGGTAGTGAAACAAGCCCGTGCCATAGCCGAAGGGGATTACAGTGCCAATGTCATGCCCCGTAGCGATAAGGATACACTGGGCATTGCACTGTATGAAATGACCAGGAAACTGAGGGAGGCTTCCATCGAGATCCAGAATCAGGACTGGCTGAAAACCGGTATCAACAATCTGGTCAATGAAATCAGCGGCGAACCTGGTATCGATGAACTTTCAGAGCGTATCATATCATTCCTGGCCAATTATCTGAATGGGCAGATCGGTTTACTCTATCTGAAGGATGAAGAGCAACATCTGATGTTATCAGGCTCCTTCGCATATCATGACGTAAATCCAGATTATAAAAGGATTCCTGTTGGATCGGGATTGATCGGCCAGGTTGCCAGAGACAGAAAAAAGATGGTTTTCTTCCCCGAAGGGCATTCCCTCCCCGGAATTCATATCGGAACGGAGATCATACCACCGCATCATTATATTATATGCCCTGTCCTTTTTGAAGGACAGCTGCTGGGAGTCTTTGAACTGGGTTCGTTTCAGGCGTTTGATGAACTGAAACAACGTTTCATTGACATGGCCATGGATACCATAGCCGTTGCCATAAGCACCGCAAAATCACGCGACCGGGTCCGCCAGCTCCTGTCAAGGACCCAGGAACTTGCCAGGGAATTATCGATGCAGAAAGAGGAGCTTCATCAGATAAACCAGGAACTTGAAGAACAAACGAAAGCGCTTAAGTTGTCGGAGGAGAACCTTCAACATCATCATGAGTAGTTGCGGGTGATTAATGAAGAACTCGAAGAACGTACCAAAGTTCTGGAACTTCAGCGGGATGATATCAGAAAAAAGAACCAGGCCCTGGAACAGGCCCAGAAAGAGATACGCCAGAAAGCCGAAGCACTGGAAATCGCCAGCCAGTATAAATCAGAATTTCTGGCCAATATGTCGCACGAACTTCGCACTCCCCTTAACAGTATTCTGGTTCTTTCTGAAATACTGGCATCCAACAAACATGGGGTAATGACCCGTGATGAGATCGACTTTGCAAACATCATTCATACCTCCGGGAAGGATCTGCTGGACCTGATCAATGATATTCTGGACCTTTCCAAGGTGGAAGCGGGAAAAATGGAGATTGAGCTGGAGCCGATGTACCCATATGAGATTATGGATTATGTCACCAAGACCTTCACCCCGCTTACCTCCTCCAAAGGCATTCAACTGCAGACCTATCTGGATAAAAACCTTCCCGAATCCATCGAAACCGATCCGCAAAGGGTGATGCAGGTGGTAAAGAACCTGATGTCGAATGCCATTAAATTCACAGAAAAAGGAGAAGTGATTATCCGGATATTGCGTCTCGACGATACCCATATCTCTATTCAGGTAGAAGATACCGGTATCGGGATTCCTGAGGATAAAGTAAAAATAATCTTTGAAGCATTTCAGCAAGCCGACGGAACCATCAACAGAAAATTTGGCGGTACTGGTCTGGGACTGACTATCTCGCGTAACCTTGTTGCCATCCTCGGCGGAGAACTGAAACTCGAGAGCAAAGTTGGCAAAGGATCTGTTTTTACATTTATCCTGCCCCATTCGATCCGGGTTCAGGATGAAAAAAAGGATCCGATACCCCTACCCCCTGATCGACCGGAGGAAAACATATTGCCTGTCCCCGATCATCATCATCCCTATCATACCGACGCAGTTTTTGAAGGCAAAAAGATACTGATCGTCGACGATGACATGCGGAATGTGTATGTGCTGTCAAAGATCCTGGAAGAAAAAAGGGTCAGGATCATCATCGGCAGGAACGGGCGGGAAGGTCTGGAAAAACTCTTTGAAAATCCGGATGTAAACCTGGTGCTCATGGACATCATGATGCCGGAGATTGATGGGTATACAGCCATGCGGGAAATCCGCAAGGATGAACGGTTCGCCCAGCTTCCGGTCATCGCGCTTACCGCAAAGGCCATGAAAGGAGACCGTGAAAAATGTATTGAAGCAGGGGCAAGCGACTACCTGTCGAAACCGGTTCAAACTGATAAATTACTCACCCTGTTAAAGCTCTGGCTGCAGAAATAAATTATCTCTTTGTAAACTCAGGGAATCTGATATTGACAGTAGTGCCATTTTTCGTGGTTATGGTCATGCTCCCTTCTATCTGCCTGACAAGAATCTGCACGATCTGTAATCCGATCGTTGATACATCTTCCAGGGTAAAAGAATCCGGCATTCCTGCTCCATTGTCCCGGATATTCATTTCAATCTCATTGTTTGCAGGAATTCTTTTCAGACTGATTTCAATCAATCCATCGGATGTATTCTCCTGAAAAGCATGCCGGAATGAATTGCTGATGATTTCATTCACGATCAATCCCAAAGATATTGCATTGTCAATATGTACCTGAATATCTTCAAGCTGAAAATCAAACCGGACCATCCGGTTCCGGTAGGTCCCCATCACCATTGAAGCCAGAGAACCAATATATTCAGCCAGTGATATCAACTGAAAATCAGATGACCTGTATAACATTTCATGCACCAGGGCCATTGTC
>CAYWHQ010000039.1:0-11597 GCA_964457665.1 uncultured Prolixibacteraceae bacterium
CGGAATATCATCCGGGGGATATCAACCACGGTGGTCAGCAGGCAACTTCAGATCCGGAATAATAACCAGTGCAACTGGGTCCGCGACTATTCGAAACCTGTGAATGTTTATGTATCGGTCAAAAACCTGCATAAAATATTTTATAACTCGTCTGGGAACCTGATTACACTCAACCCGCTCTCCTCCGACAACCTTTGGGTCGACCTTTGGGGTGGATGTGGTTCGGTTGATATTACCCTGAACATCCATTCCGGCACCTTCATACAGCACCAGGGAACCGCCGATCTTACTCTCCGCGGGTTATGCCGGATCTGTTCATTATATGCCGGTGACTTTGGCCCTTTCCGTTGTGAAAACCTCGAAACAGGGTATACCTTCATTACCAGCAGCAGTTCGAATGACTGTTATGTAACAGCTGAGCGGGTCCTCGACGTCACCATCCTCTCGGTGGGAAATGTATATTACAGAGGAGATCCCGACACCTTACGCGTGAATATCCGGGGTTCCGGTAAACTGATACCTTATTGAATCAGTAAGCCCTGGCAAAGATCACGCGCTGGCCGGAAGGTTTTCCCGTGAGGACACATTTACCATCCTCTTTCCTGTTGTTTAGAGGTATCACCCTGATGGTCGCCTTGGTCATCTCCTTGATTTTTTCTTCGGTTTCAGCCGTGCCGTCCCAATGCGCATAAAGAAAACCACCCTTTGTATCAAGTGTCTCCACAAATTCATCCCAGGTCTGCACATAATGGGAATTGTTCTCCCTGAATGAAAAAGCCCTGTCATAAAGGTTTTTCTGTATCTGGTCGAGCAGGTTCACGATCTTCAGATCGATATCCTGCAACTGAAGGTTCTCTTTCTCAAGTGTATCCCTTCTGGCAATTTCTACTGTGCCCTGTTCAATGTCCCTTGGTCCTAAAGTTAACCGGAGCGGTACCCCCTTGAATTCATATTCAGTGAATTTCCATCCGGGCTTGTGGGTATCCCGGTCATCAAACTTAACCGATATACCATGTTGTTCCAGTTGTTTCTTAAGCGGGATCACTCTTGCCGTGATCATATCCAACTGCTCCGGTGTTTTGAAAACCGGGACGATCACAACCTGAACAGGGGCAAGTTTCGGCGGCACCACTAGGCCATGATCGTCCGAATGAGCCATGATCAGAGCTCCCATCAGCCGGGTCGAAACGCCCCAGGAGGTAGCCCAAACATAATCGAGCTGATTGTCACGGTTCAGGAACCGGACGTCAAATGCCCTGGCAAAATTCTGTCCCAGAAAGTGAGAGGTCCCCGCCTGCAATGCTTTTCCGTCCTGCATGAGTGCTTCAATGGCATAGGTTTCCACGGCTCCGGCAAAACGTTCGCTGGGTGATTTTATGCCGCGTATAACCGGTATGGCCATCCATTTCTCAGCAAAATCAGCATACACATTGAGCATCGTTTCCGCTTCCCTGACAGCCTCTTCACTCGTGGCATGCGCAGTATGACCCTCCTGCCAGAGAAATTCGGCAGTTCGCAGAAAAAGCCTTGTTCTCATTTCCCACCTGACCACGTTGGCCCACTGGTTGATAAGAATGGGCAGATCCCTGTATGACTGAATCCAGTTACGATAGGTATCCCAAATGATCGTTTCGGAAGTCGGACGGATGATGAGCTCCTCCTCCAACCTGGCCTCGTCATCCACGACCACTCCTTTCCCATCCGGAGAATTCCTGAGCCGGTAATGTGTCACTACCGCACATTCCTTGGCGAATCCCTCCACATGGCTGGCCTCCCTGCTGAAGAAAGACTTCGGGATGAAGAGCGGGAAATAGGCGTTGGAGTGACCCGTATCCTTAAACATTTTATCCAGTACTGATTGTATCTTTTCCCATATGGCATAACCATATGGTTTGATGACCATACAGCCGCGTACGGCAGAATTCTCGGCCAGATCGGCTTTGATTACGAGATCATTGTACCATTGAGCATAATTTTCTGCCCTGGAAGGAAAATCTTTCGCCATTTTTCAGAATGTGGTATGAGATTTGCTGTAAATAGGATATAAATTACCGTGTCAAAGGTAAAAAAAATATAGCCATGAAAAGAGCAGCCATCATCTTAGCAGCAACCATTCTGATGCTTGCAGGATGTAAAACAGCAAGGCAAACCGCCTCCGTGAACGACGATGTCTACGCTACCCGTAGCAATTACCGTCTTTCCTCGTCTTCCGCAGAGCAGGACTATACAGGGGCAGCAGGAACAACAAGGGCCTACAGCGGGAGCGACACCTCGCTGGCAGCCGCCCTGTCGGCCCAGGGGGAGACAGACTATACCGATGCTGACTATGCCAACAGAATTAAGCGTTTTCACAATGCTGACGGATCATCGGGTTATTACGACGAGGTCTATACCGAAAGCGAACCCAATGTGAACATTTACCTCGGTTCTTCATGGGGTCCATATTTCGGAACCTCCCTCTCTTTTGGATGGGGATGGGGTTACGGCGGCTATGGATGGGGCTATCCCTATTATTACGATCCATTCTGGGGCTATCCCTACTACTGGGGCTATCCCTATTACTGGAACTACCCTTACTATGGATACGGAGGATATTGGAATGGCTACTACGACGGTTACTGGAGGGGATATTGGGACGGCTATTACGGCTACCCATATAATGATTATCCTTACGGTTCCTATTATTACGGGTCCCGCAGGTTGCTGACCACCAGCGGACGCACAACCGAAGAAAGGCTCCAGCGGGAAGCTTCCGCCAATCCGGCCACCACCGTGAATCCCAGAGAAAATCCCTCACAGGTTAATCAGCGGACGGCTCAATCCTCACAAAGATACCAGTACACCCAGCAGCCGCAACAACGTCAGCAGCAGCCGCAACAGCGCCAGCAACAGCCACAGCAGCGTAATACGGGCACTACCTATGAGCAACAGAAACAGCAACCGGCACCCCGCTACACCAAACCCGGATACGAAGCTCCTGCTCAGCGGAGCGGAAATTCCCAGAGCTATACTTCCCCCGCCTACCGGCAGCCAAGATCCAGCCAGGAATATATCAATCCGAGAACACAACCATCTGCTTCAGGTCAGCGATCAAATGTATCTGGTCAAAGCAGGACAAATCCCCCGGTTGTGACCCCTGGGTCAGGCACCCAAAGAAACTCCCCTTCCTACTCCGCACCCGGACAGAACCGGTCGGGAGCCAGACAGTATACCGCTCCCAGATCATCGAACTACAGTGCGCCTGCTCCCTCCAGATCCTCCGGTAACTCCTATTCTGCACCTTCAAGGTCATCAGGAAACTCATATTCTGCACCTTCAAGATCCGCCGGAAGCTCTTATTCAGCACCCTCCCGTTCGTCGGGAAGCAGCAGCGGAGGTTCATCAGGCGGCGCATCACGTTCGGGCGGTGGAGGCGGACGAACCAGATAACTCAACCATACAACTAACACAGGACGGCAATGAAACGAACAGCTTTCACATGGATGATATATCTCTCCATGATACAAATATTAACCGCACAGACCGCATCCGACGCGCTGCGATACTCCCGGCTTTTTCCAACCGGCACAGCCCGTTCCGCCGGTATGACCGGTGCTTTTGGGGCAGTCGGCGCCGACTTCTCCGTGCTGGCAACAAACCCGGCCGGACTCGGACTGTACCGAAAAACCGAGATCTCTTTCACCCCTACCCTGCATTGGTCCTATGCCAACTCCACGTACAATCTGTCTACAACAAACGATTCAAAGACAAATTTTGCCCTGGGTTCACTTGGCTTTGTCTTTACCATCAATCCATATAAAAATAATACCGGCGGACTGAAAAGTTTCAACATCGGTTTCGGCATGAACCGTCTGAACGATTTCAACAACCGGTTGTACATGACTGGAAGCAGTCCTTCCAGCTCCCTGCTGAACAGTTTCACCGACGAACTTAACCGTTATCCATACACTACCCCTTCGCTGGCAGATGAATACTATCCCTTTGACGCAGCGCTGGCATCCAGGTCCAATCTCATATTCTATGATTCGGCAACAGGCACCTGGAACAGTGACATGCCCTACGGAGGCGTTTCACAATCGAAAGAGGTAACCACTTACGGATCCATGAATGAATTCGACATCTCATTTGCCGGCAATTTTAACGACATGATTTACTTCGGGATCACCATCGGGATTCCCGGCATCAGATATTTTGAGAACAGCCGATACAGGGAATGGGATTCAGGTGACACGATCCCCTATTTCAGAGCCTTGCGGTATGACTATTCCCTTGAGACCCATGGTACTGGCATCAATGCCAAAGCTGGAATCATCTTCCGGCCGGCCGAATGGGTGCGGATCGGTGCGGCTGTCCACACCCCTACATGGTACGGAAATATGAACGATAACTGGACCAGTTCCATGTATGCACAATTCGACAGCGTCCTTCAGGATAACTATCAATATGCCCCGCTTGGTTCATATGACTACAGGCTCACCACACCCTTCAGGGTATTCGGAAGCGTGGCTTTCATCCTGGGTTCCTACGGACTCATCAGTGCGGATTATGAATACGCCGATCTCCGCCGGGCACGATTCAACAGTTCGATGGACAGTTACTCCGACATCAACAACGAAATCTGGAATAATTACAAATCCTGGGGCAATATCAGGGCAGGTACTGAATGGAGGATTGCCGACTTCAGGATCAGGGGAGGCTTCGCCTATTTCGCCAATCCATACCGGTCGGGAATTCCTTCGGCTGAACGATGGCAGGTTTCAGGCGGGGTGGGCTACCGCGGAAAGTATTTTTTCGCCGACGTTGCATATACCTGGTCAAAAATGACCGATCACTATTACTTCTACGACGCCAGCCTGGTGAATCCCGCAATCAACACTTTTTATGATCAGGCGGTGGTGACCACATTTGGATTTAGGTTCTGACGCTGCTATCTGCCGGAAAGTACCCTGTTCAGACCGGCTTTAGCCTTCATCTCCAGGCTGGAGCGGTATTCTTCAGGCTTCATTGACAGACAATCGCGGAAGGCTTTCGCGGCAAGATCCATCTCCCCTCGTGACTCATATATCAATCCAAGCTGCAGGGCACTGTTGGCAGCAAAATAGTATGGTTCGTTGCGCCCTCTCTCCATGGTGGATTCATACTGTGCGATCGCCTTGTCGATCTGCCCCGACTCATGATAAATCCTTCCCATCCGGTATGTATATTCAACCAGATCCTTTCTGTTCCTGACGACCTCATGAACCGGATGATTGATCAGTACACGGAGCGCTTCCTGATAATAACCTCCATCAAACAGAAGTCGAACCCGAAGCAGCAAGGGAGAGGGGATCTCTCCCTTCTCCGCGTCGCGCCGGGCCTGCTTATCTTCGTCAACCACCGTAGGAGCCATCCCGCGAATCCTTTCCATGTATGCATAATATTGCGCAGAATCTCCCTCAAGTAGTGCGATCCATGCCAGCCGTTGCATCGCTGCGGGTTTATAATTGATTCCGGAAAATTCGTTCAGGTATTTCTGAAAAAAGATGGCAGCAGTGAAATCGGTTTTGTACAACAAAGCCAGTCCTCTCATAAAATCCAGAAAATGAAAGGGATATGCCGTGGTATCTTTGCTGGTCGAGGTGAGTATCTGTAAAGCCAGGTCGTTCCTGTTGTTTCTCAGGGCAATGCTCGCCCTGGCAAATGTAATCAGTTGACTATTCCTGACGGCAGAAATACGATCGGATTTCTCGAAAATGCTGATCAATGCAAGGGCATCTCTCTTTTCCTGCTTAAGGTTCGCTGAAATCAGGGCAAGGTAAAAAAGAGCCTCCGGTTGGTAGAGTCTCACAATACTGTTGTCGCCCTGGTAAACGGCTACACGATGAATGGATACCAGGCCTTCCTTCATGTCGCCCCTGATTCCCAGCAGATCTGTAATCCACTGGTATTGCTCCGGCACAAGGCTCAACATGACGCGAATCACTCCATAGACCATATGGTTAGGCATAAAATCCGGATGCAGCCGGTTGTTTTCCTCAATATACTGCCAGGCCTGTCTCATGTCGAGCGCTCCCGAGGTATAGTCTCCGAACCTGAAACGGATCAACGCCCACTGCAGATGGTGTTCTCCAAGAAAAAACCTATGATAGGGAGAATACTGGTTCCCTTTGGACAGTTGCTTTCTTCTGGATTCCCCCTGAGATTTCAGGTTGCGATACAAATCCCTGTCTTCTGAAATAAAAAGCCTGATAAAGTCACTGAAATCTTCAAGATAAACGGGAACAAGATTGGCAGGATCAGATACCTGTTCTTCCCGGATTATTTTTCCGGCAATACCGAACCTCAGGTTAATGACTTCGATATATGCTTCAGCGCAACGTTCATTAAAATTGTACTGTGCATACAAACCGGGGAAAAGAGAGAAAAAAAATATTCCAAGGGAGACTCTTGCCCTCATCAGTGAACCAGGTTAACGATCCCTTCGTCGACAAGGATTCGTCCACAGTATTCACATACGATGATCTTTTTATGCATCCGGATATCAAGTTGGTGCTGAGGGGGGATTTTGTTGAAACATCCGCCACAGGCATCACGTTCGATCTGTACCACAGCCAGACCGTTCCGGGCATTCTTCCTGATCCTGGTGTAGGCGGTCAGCAGGCGCTCTTCGATAAATTCAGCATTCTCGTCCGAGCGATGGATAAGATCCTGTTCCTCCTTTTCAGTCTCAGCAATGATATCATCGAGCTCATTCTTCTTAATATCCAGGTCATTCTTTCGATCACTCAGGACTTTCTGGAAATTTTCAATTTCGGCTTTCTTGATTTCAAGTGAAGACTGATGGTCGCGTATTCTTTTTTCGGCAAGTTGAATTTCGAGATTCTGGTATTCAATCTCTTTCGACAGGGAGTCATACTCCCTGTTATTTCTTACGTTCATCTGCTGGTCTTCATACTTTTTGATGAGCGACTGGCTGTCTTTGATCAGGTTTTTCTTTTCCAGGATGGATTTCTCAATGCTGGTTACTTCCTGTATATAGTTATCGATTCTTGTTTCCAGTCCGGCTATCTCATCTTCAAGATCCTGCACTTCCAAAGGCAATTCACCACGAATGATCCTGATTTTATCGATCTGGCTGTCGATTTGCTGAAGCGTATACAGTGCGATCAGTCTTTGTTCTATGGTGATCTCCTGTTTTTCTTCGGGTGATTCTGTTTTCGCTTTTACCGCCGGTTTGGCAACAGGTTGACTGGTTTCTGTTTTTTCGGTTTCGGCCTTCTGCTTTTTGCCATCTTCCTTTTTCGGATCTTCTTTCCTGGCAAGTTTCGAAGGTTTTGATGTGGCGATAGGTTTGCCGGATGCTTTTGCCATAGTGGGGTACTTAAAAGTATTGAACTGGATTGGTATCTGTTTCTGAAATAAAGGCTGCAAAGTTAGGAAACTTTTCGATTAATATATCCCTGAGAAGCTCTTTTACCCCATGTTCACTCTCATAATGACCGATATCGCACAACAGTAACCGGGCAGATGAGCGGAAAAAATCGTGGTATTTCAGGTCGGCAGTAAGAAGGACGTCGGCATGTTGCCTGTCGGCCTCAGGGATTGCAAAGCTGCCAGAACCGGTACAAACGGCGATTTTGCGGACCGGTTTATGGCGAAGCGGCGAGTGCCGGATTACTGAGACACCGGGAAGGTTTCTGACCATCTGAAGAAATTCAGTTTCATCTAACGGATTGGGAAGGAATCCAGAGGCTCCCAGGCCGGCGCCATGGAAATCATTGAGGATCGGATATATATCGTATGCGACCTCTTCATATGGATGCGCTGAAAGGAGTGCCTGTATGACTATGTCGCGGAGCCGCAGCGGAAAAACCATTTCAGTCCTGATCTCCGGTTCGCTATGGAGCGCATGCACTTTCCCCACAAAAGGGTTGGCATTTTCAAGCGCTCTGAATGTGCCATCACCGCGCGTATTGAAACTGCATGAATCATAGTTCCCGATATGTCCGGCCCCGGATGAAAAGATGGCGTCGCGTACACGTTGCAGGTGGTCAACCGGTACGAAGGTGACCAGTTTGGCGAGTGCATCTTTTTTCGGAATAAGTACTGAGACTTTCGTTGCGCCGAGTTTTCCGAGCAGGAAACCGTTCAATCCCGGGAGGGAATTGTCGAGGTTGGTATGCAGCGCCAGGATGGCGATATTGTTACGTATCGCATGGAGCAGGATATCAGATTCGCGGTTTCCGGCCACAAGTTTCTTGACCCCGTGAAACATCAGGGGATGATGGGAGATGATAAGATTGCACCCTCTGCTGATGGCCTCGTCGACCACCGGCATGGTGACATCCAGGGTAATCAGGAGCGCTTCGATCCGGGAGGCAGGATCACCTGTCAGCAATCCTGAATTATCGTAATCTTCCTGCCATGATAACGGCATGATCTCCTCAAAAAAACCTATCAGTTCGCTGATTATCATAGACAAAGGCTGTTTATATCTTGTTGATAATTATTTGAATGGCAATCAAAAAGCCGGATTAAAAATAACAAATTTTGAATTATGAACAGTCCGGTCATTTTCCTGGCAGAAAAGAACCCGATTCACGCCAGTCTGATCAAGTATCACCTGCACATCAGCCGGTTCCTTCAGGTGCAGATATTTCCGAACGGAGAGGAGCTTCTGTACCGGATGCGCAAGGGTGTGCTCCCTGATTTTGTCATTTCCGATTACGATGTAGGCAGTTACACAGGTTTCGACTTCCTGGAGAAGGTCAAGGCGCTAAGTGAGGGAAGTCACGTGGTGTTCTTCTCCACGTACGAGGATCCGATCCTGGCCATGCGGCTGCTTGAGGCCGGTGCTTCGGATTATATATCAAAAACCGGAAAGCTGGAACTCGGCATTGCAGAACTGGTAAAGAACATCAGGTACCTTTCCGGGATAGAGGTTCGTCAGACAAACTGAGGAAGCCTGATACCAAAGGTATTTGCAGGTTTATTTTCAGCATTTCTATTATTAGGTATTTTTATTTTGCATATTTTTACCCTGGCTTTGGGTGATGAAATCATTCTCATATTTTCTATATCCGCTGGGGATCATATACGGATTGGTGGCAGAAGTCAGGAATCTGTTGTATGATTTGAGGGTGTTGCCCTCCATCTCTTTTCATGTTCCCGTGATCTGCGTTGGCAACCTCTCGATGGGAGGTACCGGTAAGACGCCTTTTACCGAGTATCTTGTCAGACTTTTTAAGGATCGTATTCCGACCGCGGTACTGAGTCGCGGCTATAAAAGAAAAAGCCGTGGTTTTCTGATCGTTTCGAAACGTTCAAATGTACAATACACCGGCGACGAACCGCTCCAGTATGTCAGAAAATTCGACAACATCACGGTGGCACTGGATGAAAAGCGTGACCGGGGTATCAGGCTGTTGCTGGAGAAACATCCTGAACTTGGGGTGATCCTGTTGGATGATGCCATGCAGCACAGGCGGGTAAAGCCTGGATTGACCATTCTGCTGACAGATTATTATAATCCGTATCCTGAAGACCATATTTTTCCGGTGGGGACTTTAAGGGAATTCCGTTCCGGAAGCGACAGGGCCGACATCATCATCGTGACAAAGACGCCAAAGATATTTTCACCTATCTCCAGGCGACGTATTCTGGAGGATTTACGTGTGAAGGCTCATCAACGCGTTTATTTCAGTTTTCTTCATCATGGCGATCCTTTGCCTCTTTCCGACAGTCAGTATATTACAGAATATCCAGAGCGGGTGAACATAATCCTGCTGGTCACAGGAATTGGCAACGATGGTCCTCTCTGCGAGCATCTTAAGCGAAAATGTAACGAACTGGTCCGTATCGGCTTCCGGGATCATCATTCGTATACAGTAAAGAATCTGGAGATGATCACCCGCCGGTTCCATGACCTGCCGACCCGGAAAAAGGTTATCATCACCACGGAAAAGGACGTCATGAGGCTCAGGACTCCGCAATTGTCGGGCCTATGCAAGGTGCTGCCTATTTTCTATATTCCCATTTCCATGGAATTTCATGGAAATGAGATGGAGAGTTTTGACAAACAGATACTTGAATATGTTAGCGAAAATCAAAGAGACCATTGAATACATTCAGGGGAAGGTTGGACTTACACCGGAAATCGGGATCATACTCGGGACGGGATTGGGTGGATTGGTTAATGACATGGAGATCCATCATACCCTTCCGTATGAGTTTATCCCGAATTTCCCGGTAACGACAGTAACCGGTCATCACGGGCAGCTCATTTTCGGGAAAATGGCCGGCAGGGATATCATGGCGATGCAGGGGCGTTTCCACTTCTATGAAGGATACACCATGCAGGAGATTGCTTTCCCGATCCGCATCATGAAGTTCATGGGAATAAAGCTATTGATTCTCTCCAATGCCTGTGGCGGTTTGCATCCCGATTTTGAGGTTGGCGACATCATGGTGATTGAAGATCATATCAACCTGATGAAAAACAATCCGCTGATCGGGGTAAACGAGGAGGAGATCGGCACCAGGTTTCCCGACATGAGTCAGGCATATGATCCACAGCTCATCGATCTCGCCATGGAGGCCGGCAGCCGGATGGGGATACCCTTGCGGAAAGGAGTGTACGCGGCCGTTACCGGTCCCACATATGAGACGCCTGCTGAATACCGGTATATCCGCACAATAGGCGCCGATGCAGTGGGAATGTCAACCGTTCCTGAGGTGATCGCCGCCAGGCATATGAACCTCCGGTGTTTTGCCCTCTCGGTAATTGCCGACCTCGGTGTTCCGGGCAAGATCGTGAAAATCACGCATCATGAAGTAATCGATGCGGCAGCCGCTTCGGAACCGGCGATGACAAGACTGATCAAAGCCCTGGTAAGGGAGATTCCAGCACTTTAAGCTTCCACCGGACTCCAATCTTATAGGTATACCGGGAGGTGGGTATCAGGATCACCCCTGCGGCTGTGACGGAAGCGCCTATCAGGAGATAGGCAGGCTGAAAGACCTGCTCATTGTTTGCTAATCCGTTAATGGCTGTAATACCTATGAAAATCAACCCAGCTTCGGCAAGCCTTATCCCGAATTTCTTATGAAACCGGCCGGTGCGCTGGACTTTCAGGATTTCGTCAAGCTTAAGATGAATCTGTGATCCAATCAATATAGCAGAATCAAACACGGAACTTAAAACATCATAATATTTCGCACGATGGGTAGTCTGTAAGCGGATCATATCCCCGCTCTCATACTGAAACCGCCTGTCAGTACCCACTTTCTGCAGCAGCAGGGCCCTCTGTCCGGCCGACTGCTGAACCAGCAGTACAAAGAAAAGGATGGTACAAAGAGGACGCATAGATCACAACCAAATGCGAAGTTAGCCATTTTGGCTAATTTTGGACACCCATGAAACCCGGCTTTATCATTCTAATATTTTTCTTTGTTCATGCCAGCATGCTTTGCGCTCAGCCAACCCGGGTGGTGATCCATGACAGCAGTTTTTTCGAACGGATCCGCAGTACCCGTTCGACACAAGGCAAGCTGGATTTCCGTGAACCAAACAACCAGCGGTTTCTTGCCGGGAGGACTTTCAGCGGCCACTCTCCGCC